>JAEHDO010000256.1 GCA_016880375.1 Betaproteobacteria bacterium
CCCGCCTTGCGCATCTTTTCCGCGTTGCGCAGCTCGTGGCAGCGCGCCACCACCCGCACGGACGGATTCAGCTGCTTGGCGGTGAGCGAGATCATCAGGTTCTTGCTGTCGTCGCCGGTGACGGCGAAGACGCCCTTGGCGTCCCCGATGTCGGCGCGGACGAGCAGGTCGTCGTCGGAGGCGTCGCCGTGCAGGAAGAGCAGGGCGGGATTCTTCTCCTTCTGCGCCTCCAGCATGTTCTCGTCCTCGTCGATGGCGACGAAGTGGCGGTTCGTCCGTTCCAGTTCATGGGCGACATTGCGCCCGACGCGGCCGTAGCCGCAGACGATGTAGTGGCCGTGCAGCCGTTTGATGATCTTTTCCATGCGCCTTCTCCGCCAAGCCGAGTTGAGGTCGGTTTCCAGGAGGAATACCGTCAGGGTTGAAAACATGAACCAGAGGGTGCCCAGCCCCGCCGTGCCTATGAATATCGTGAAGATGCGCCCGGTCGGGTTGTTGCTCATGTCGATGATCTCGCCGTAGCCGATGGTGGCGAGGGTGATGAACGTCATGTAGAAGGCGTCGAGGTAGGTGTGGTTCTCGCCGCCGATGACATGGTAGCCATAGGTGCCGCAGGCCATGACCGCGACCAGGGCGACGATCGACCAGATGAACTTGACGAAGATGCTGCGATGCGGCGCCTGCATTACTGCCGCGCCCCTGCCTGCGATTTGCGTTGAATCCGGCGCTTGCGCCAAGCCCATGCCAGATAGTAGCGCCAGGCCAGGCGCACGACCAGATAGCCGACCGCCGCCAGCAGCGAGGCGAGCAGCACCAGCCCGAGGGCGAGCGGCTTGCCCAGGTGCGCCATCCAGTCCGCCAGGGCCCGGATCCAGATCCACATGCCTGCCTCGCCCCATTCGGGCGGCGCGACGAACTCGCCGTTGCCGCCGAGCACCAGTCGGCCGAGGCCATAGCCGGCGAAGTACAGCGGCACGATGGTGAGCGGGTTGGTGTACAGCGTCGTCAGCAGCGCCAGCGGCAGGTTCACGCGGAACGCCACGGCGCCGATGGCCGCGCCGAGCATCTGGAAGGGGCCGGGGATCAGCCCGCAGAACAGGCCGACCGCGGCGCCGCCGGCGGCCGAGTGGCGGTTGAGGTGCCACAGCCGCGGGTGCAGCAGGGTGTTCTCGAACGGCGCCAGCCAGCGGTTCGCGCGGATGGCCTCGTGGTCGGGCAGGAATTTGCGGAGATGCTTGCGCATGTACCCGGATTGTAGCCTGTGCCACGGGCGGCCCGCTTACAATCCCGTTCCATATGCGATTGGCAATCCTGTGCTTCGCGCTGGGCGTCTGGTTTCTGCAGCGGCAGGCCGAACTGCCGGCCTGGGCCGTGCTGGCGGCGCTGGCCGCCGTCGCGGCGGGACTGACTTTTGTCGCGTGGCGCCTGCGCGGCCGCCGGCGGGCGCTGGCGGCATGCCTGGCGGCGTTGCTGGCGGGATTCGCCTGGGCTGCCGCGCTCGGCCAGTGGCGCCTCGCCGACCGGCTGCCCGAGGAAAACGAGGGGCGCGACATCCGCGTCACCGGCGTCATCGCCAGCCTGCCGCAAAGCTACGAGAACGGCGTGCGCTTCGAGTTCGCGGTCGAGCAGTCCGAGGCGGTCGTGCCCTCGAGGCTTTCCCTGGCCTGGTATGCCGGCCAGCGCCCCGAGGAGGATGACGCGCGACACGTCCTGCCGCCGCTGCATGCCGGCGAGCGCTGGCAGCTCAGCGTGCGCCTGAAGCGCCCGCACGGCAACCTCAATCCCCACGGCTTCGACTACGAGGCCTGGCTGTTCGAGCGCGGCCTGCGCGCCACCGGCTACGTGCGCGCGGCGGAGGCCAACCGGCGCCTCGATGCCTTCGTCTGGCACCCTGCCTACGCCGTCGAGCGCCTGCGCGCGCTGATCCGCGCGCGCTTTTTGCGCGCCCTGCCGGAGCACGACTACGCCGGCGTGCTGGTGGCGCTGGCGGTGGGCGACCAGCGCGCCATCGACGGCGGCCTGTGGCAGCTCTTCGCCCGCACCGGCATCACGCACCTGATGAGCATCTCGGGACTGCACGTCACCATGGTGGCGGCGCTCGGCGCCTGGCTCGTTTCCTGCCTCTGGCGGCGACGGCCGGCCCTCATGCTGCGCCTGCCGGCGCAGAAGGCCGCCGCCGCGGCCGGCTGGGCGACGGCCTGCGCCTACTGCCTGCTGGCCGGCTTCGGCGTGCCGGCGCAGCGCACGCTCTTCATGCTGACGGTGGTGGCGCTGGCGCTGTGGCTGGGACGCGCCGCCGCCGGCAGCCGGGTGCTGGCGCTGGCCCTGCTGCTGGTGCTGCTCGTCGATCCCTGGGCGGTGCTCTCGGCGGGCTTCTGGCTCTCCTTCGGCGCGGTGGCGCTGCTTTTCTACATCGGCGCCGGGCGCCTCGCGCCGGGGCACTGGCTGGCACAGTGGGGTCGCGCCCAGTGGGCCATCGCGATCGGCATGCTGCCGGCGCTGCTGGCGCTGTTCCAGCAGTTCTCCCTCGTCTCGCCGCTGGCCAACGCGGTGGCGATTCCGCTGGTCAGCTTCGTCATCACGCCGCTGGCGCTGCTGGCGGCGGCCCTGCCCTTCGATGCGTTGCTGCTGCTGGCGCATCAGCTGCTCGCCTGGCTGATGCTGTTCATCGAGTGGCTGGCCGACCTGCCGCTGGCCGTCTGGCAGCAGCACGCGCCGCCGGCCTGGGCCGTGCTGCTGGCGACGCTGGGCTGCGCCTGGCTGCTGCTGCCGCGCGGTTTTCCCGCGCGCTGGAACGGCGCCTTCCTCATGCTGCCGCTGGTGCTGGTGGCGCCGGCGCGGCCGGCGCCCGGCGAACTGCGCCTGACGGTGCTCGACGTCGGCCAGGGCCTCGCCGTGCATGCGCAGACGGCGGCCCACGACCTGGTCTACGACACCGGCCCGCAGTTCTCGCCGGACGCCAACAGCGGCAACCGCATCCTCCTGCCCTACCTGCGCGCAGAGGGCGTGCGCCGGCTCGACGGCCTCATCCTCACTCACGAGGACAAGGACCATGCCGGCGGCGCGCTGTCGCTGCTCGACGGCCTGCCGGTGGCGTGGACGGCGAGTTCCCTGCCGCAAGACCATCCCTTCCGCGAGGCGCCCGGCCACCGCCCCTGCGCGGACGGCCAGGCCTGGGAGTGGGACGGCGTGCGCTTCGAGATGCTGCATCCGGCCGCGGCCGACTACGACAAGGCGGCACGAAAGAGCAACGACATGAGCTGCGTGCTGAAGGTGGGCACCGACCAGGGCAGTGCGCTGCTGACCGGCGACATCGAAACCATTTCGGAACAGGCGCTGTCGAAGCGGCATGGCGAACGACTGCGTGCGGAGGTGCTGCTGGCGCCGCACCACGGCAGCCGCACTTCCTCGTCGCCGGAATTCATCGCAGCGGTGGGGGCGGATACGGTGGTTTTTCCGGTCGGCTACCGCAACCGCTTCCGTCATCCGAACTTAGCGGTGATGGAGCGCTATGGGGCAACGGGGGCGCGCCTGCTGCGAACCGACCACGACGGCGCCGTGACGATGCGGCTCGGCGCGTCACGGGGGTTGACTTTGGAGCGCGAGACGCGCCGACGCTACTGGCACGGCCGGTAGAATGCGTGAATGTTGAAACGAACCCTTCTTCTCGCCGCGCTGGCCGCGGTCCTGCCCGCAAGCGCGGAAACCCAGCCGCAGGTCGAGGTCTATGTGCCCCGGCCCTGCCTCTCCTGCATCGACTGGGCCGAGCACCTGCGCCAGAACGGCTTCAAGGTGACCGTGAAGGAAACCGACGACATGGCTGCGGTGAAGCGCCGCTTCAAGGTGCCGGCCGAGGTCGAGTCGCGCATGACCGCGCGCGTGGCAGGGTATTTCGTCGAGGGCCACGTGCCGGCCGCGGACATCAGGCAGCTGCTGCAGGAGAAGCCGAAGGCGCGCGGGCTGGCCGTGCCCGGCCTGCCGATGGGCGCGCCCGGCTACGAACCGACCGGCGCCGACGGCAGTTGCGAGAGCGGCTGCACCATCTTCGATCCCAACAGCGGCGAACGCATCCCGCGCCGCGAGTTTTTCAACACCCTGCTGGTGGCGCCGGACGGCAAGACCCGCGTTTGGGCCAGGCACTGATATCTTGCACCCCTCTCCCGCCCGCCCGGGCGGGAGAGGGAGTTAATGGTCGCCGAACAGCTTCCCGAACATCCCCTTCGCCCAGTCGACATCCTCGCCGCGCGGGTTGGGATCGAAATGCTGCTTCGTCGTCTGCACGATGAGGCCGTCGCCGCGCAGGCGATACTGCGTGTCGATGCGCAGGGACTCCAGCGGTTCCATGCGGGTGCTGACGAAGCAGCTGCTCTCCGGCAGCAGCGTTCCGGCTGCCCTGCCGCTTGCGCGGGCGGCGATCTCCTGTGCGGCGATGCGCCCCAGATGGCTCGCCAGGTGGCCGCTCTTCGGGTAGTGGCCGAACAGCGGCGAGGCGCGGTCGATCAGGTCGCCCACCAGGAACACCCGCTCGTCGCCGGCGGCATGCAGGCGCAGCGGCTCCTGCGCCGCCCAGCCGCTCGGCCTGCCTGCGGCATCGCGGCCGATCAGCCCGGCCTGCCAGGCCAGATCGCCGGCCTGCTGCGGCGGCATGAGGAGGGCCTCGTCGAAGCGGATGTCGTCGAACTCGGTGACGACGGTCTTCGCGAAGGGATCGACCGACTTCACGCGGGCGTGCGGCA
>JAEHDO010000257.1 GCA_016880375.1 Betaproteobacteria bacterium
CGAGGGCCTGCAGGCCCACGCCCGCGCGGCGGAACTGCGCCTTAAGAAGTAACTACCTGAGAATTTCGCGCAGGGCGCTGGTCAGCGCCTGACACTGCGCGTCCGTGCCGACCGTGATGCGCAGGAACTGCTCGATGCGCGGCTGGCGGAAGTGGCGCACGATGATGCTGCGGCTGCGCAGGGCGGCGGCGAGTTCGCCGGCGTCGCGCTGCGGGTGGCGGGCGAAGATGAAATTGGCGGCGGAGGGCAGCACTTCGAAGCCGAGCGCGGCCAGTTCCTTCACCAGCGCTTCACGACTTCTGATGACGGCCTGCCGCGTTTGCTCGAAATGCGCCTTGTCCTCCATCGCCGCCACGGCGCCGGCGATGGCGAGGCGGTCGAGGGGATAGGAGTTGAAGCTGTTCTTCACCCGTTCCAGCGCCTCGATCAGGTCGGGATGTCCGATGGCGAAGCCGACGCGCAGGCCCGCCAGGGAGCGCGACTTGGAGAGGGTCTGCACCACCAGCAGGTTGGGGTATTTCGCCACCAGCGGAATCGCCGTCTCCCCGCCGAAGTCGACATAAGCCTCATCCACCACCACGACCGATTCCGGGTTGGCGGCGAGAATTTTCTCGATGTCGGCGAGCGGCAGCGCCCGGCCGGTCGGCGCGTTCGGGTTGGGGAAGATGACGCCGCCGTTGGGCCGTGCGTAATCCTCGGTGCGGATCTCGAAGGCGTCCGTCAGCGGGACGGTCTGATGTTCGACGTCGTACAGCCCGCAATACACCGGGTAGAAGCTGTAGGTGATGTCGGGGAAGAGCAGCGGCTGGTCGTGCTTGAGCAGGCCGAGGAAGACGTGGGCCAGCACCTCGTCGGAACCGTTGCCGACGAAGACCTGCTTCGGCGTCACGGCGAAACAGGCGGCGACGGCCTCCTTGAGCCGGTCGGCGTTGGGGTCGGGGTAGAGGCGCAGGGTGTCGCCGGTTTCGGCGCGCAGGGCCTCCAGCACCTTCGGCGAGGGGCCGTAGGGGTTTTCGTTGGTGTTCAGCTTGACGAGGTTCGGCAGCTTGGGCTGCTCGCCGGGAACGTAGGGGGTCAGGCCGCGGACGACGGCGCTCCAGTAACGGCTCATGATGGACGGCAAATCGCCTGCTGCCAGAGGGAAAATCCAATGTTATCATGCGATCCTGAATCACTTTTGCAGTTCTGACCGCCATGCGGCAAGCCGAAATCTCGCGCAAGACCCTGGAGACGGAAATCACCGTCCGCCTCAACCTCGACGGCAGCGGCCAGGCGAAACTCGCCACCGGCGTGCCCTTCCTCGAGCACATGCTCGACCAGGTGGCGCGCCATGGCATGATCGACCTCGAGGTCTCCGCCAAGGGCGACCTGCACATCGACGCCCACCACACGGTGGAGGATGTCGGCATCACGATCGGCCAGGCGCTGTTGAAAGCCGTCGGCGACAAGAAAGGCATCCGCCGCTACGGCCATGCCTACGTGCCGCTGGACGAGGCCCTCACGCGCGTGGTGGTCGATTTCTCCGGCCGCCCCGGCCTGTTCTTCAACGTCGAGTTCAGCCGGGCGATGATCGGCCAGTTCGACGTCGACCTGACCCAGGAATTCTTCCAGGGCCTGGTCAACCACGCCCAGGTCACGCTGCACATCGACAACCTGCGCGGCGAGAACGCCCACCACCAGTGCGAGACGGTGTTCAAGGCCTTCGGCCGGGCGCTGCGCATGGCGGCGGAGGCCGACCCGCGCGCCGCCGGCAGCGTGCCATCCACCAAGGGAGCGCTTTAGGCCTCTTATCGCCGTCCTGCCGGCACTGACTTTTCCATGAATACCGTTGCTATCGTCGATTACGGCATGGGCAACCTGCGGTCGGTTGCCAAGGCGATCGAGCATGTCGCGCCGCAGGCGCGCGTGCTGGTCACTTCGGATCCTGCCGTGGTGGCTGCTGCCGACCGCGTCGTGGTGCCGGGCCAGGGCGCCATGCCGGACTGCATGCGCGAACTCGATGCGCGGGGGCTCCGTCCGGCCGTGATTGCCGCGACGCAAAACAAGCCCTTCCTCGGCATCTGCATCGGCCTGCAGATGCTGTTCGCGTCGAGCGAGGAGGGCGATGTGGCCGGCCTCGGCGTGCTGCCCGGACGCGTGCGCCGCTTTAGTTTCGGCATCACGCCCGCAAGCGGGCATGAGCCTTCACTGAAACTTCGTTTTCCGCATGAGCAGATGGTGGGGCCGGACGGCAGCCGGCTGAAGGTCCCCCACATGGGGTGGAATGAAGTGAATCGCGCCGAGCCGCACGCCCTCTGGGAGGGCATCGCCGACGCTTCGCGCTTCTATTTCGTGCACAGCTATTACGTCGAGGCGGGCGAGCCGTCCCTGGTCGCAGCCTTCAGCGTGCATGGTTTCCCCTTTACCTGCGCGGTGGCGAAGGATAATATTTTCGCCGTGCAGTTCCATCCCGAAAAAAGCGCCCAGTCGGGCCTGGCCTTGCTGGGCAACTTCATGCGCTGGAAACCCTGACCCTTTTTATCCTGCGTTCAATCCTATGCTGCTGATACCTGCGATCGACCTCAAGGACGGCCACTGCGTGCGCCTGAAACAGGGCGACATGGACGACGTCACGGTGTTCTCCGAAGACCCGGCGGCGATGGCGCGGCACTGGCTGGCCCAGGGCGCCCGCCGCCTGCACCTGGTGGACCTCAACGGCGCCGTCGCCGGCAAGCCCAAGAACGAGGCGGTGATCAAGTCCATCACCGCGGCGGTGGGCGACGACATTCCCGTCCAGCTGGGCGGCGGCATCCGCGACCTCGACACCATCGAGCGCTACCTCGACGACGGCATCACCTACGTCATCATCGGCACGGCGGCGGTGAAGAATCCCGGCTTCCTGCACGATGCCTGCGGCGCCTTTCCCGGCCACATCATCGTCGGCCTCGACGCCAAGGACGGCAAGGTGGCGACCGACGGCTGGTCGAAGATGACCGGCCACGACGTCGTCGACCTGGCGAAGAAGTTCGAGGACTACGGCGTCGAGGCGGTGATCTACACCGACATCGGCCGCGACGGCATGCTCAGCGGCGTGAACATCGAGGCCACGGTGAGGCTGGCCCAGGCGCTGCGCATCCCGGTCATCGCCAGCGGCGGCATCGCCAGCCTGAAGGACATCAAGGCCCTGTGCAAGGTCGAGGGCGAAGGCATCATGGGCGCCATCACCGGCCGTGCCATCTACGAAGGCACGCTGGATTTCAAGAAGGCC
>JAEHDO010000258.1 GCA_016880375.1 Betaproteobacteria bacterium
CGAAGCACAGCAGCACCAGCAACCCCGCCAGTGACAGCGCAAGGGAAGGTGCGGCGCCATGGACGCGCAGGATTTCGCCCGGGAAACGCGCCAGCCAGGCGGTACCGAGGCGGGCGAGCGGCACGAACAGCAGCAGCAGGCCGGCATACGAGGCGGGCTGCCACCAGGCGGCGCCGACGGCCGTGAGCAGCACGCCCGCCGCCGTCCATGGCAGCATGCGCCGCAGCCAGCCGGCGGCATCCGGATCGGGGCGTCCGGCGGCAGTCGGCAGCAGCACGGCCAGCGTCCCCAGTGCGGTGAGCCCGATGAAGCCGAGCGTGTTGAGATGCAGGTGGAAGAGGCGCAGGGCGGCGCGCTGCGCAGGAAAGAACTCCATCGCCAGCACCGCCGCCAGCGCCAGCGCCAGGCACAGCACCGCAGCAAGATACCAGTGCAGGCCTGGATGCGGCGCGCCAAGGGCGGCGCGGCGGCGGCGATGGATCCAGCCCGCCAGGATTGCGGCAGAAGTCAGTCCCGCCAGCACGGCGAGACGAATGCCCGCCTCGAAGAAAGCCGGCAGCAAAAATGCGGCGGCGGCGAGCAGGCCGGCAGCGAGCATGGCCAGCGGCAGCAGCTGCACCATCCGCCCGGGAGCGCGGCCGCGCATGAGCACCGGCACGAAATGCAGCATGGCGCCGGAGATCAGCGGCAGGATGCCGGCGGCAAAGGCAATATGCGCCGCAGCGGCAGGACTGGCGCCGCCCGAGAGGATCAGCGCCAGCGATGCCGCAAAGGCAGCGAGGGCAGCGGCGACGAGTAGCGGCAGCATGGAGCGGGCGCTGGATTCCCGCCTTAACAGGGCCTGTTGCCTGTGCCGCTCAGGCCTGCTTCTTGACGAAGTCGATGACGATCGCGCCCGGCTCGCGCTGCACGTAGCTGATCTCGACCTTGTCGCCGTAGCGGGCGCGCAACTGGTCGAGCAGCGGCAGCGGGTCGTGGTCGTTGCAGAAGCGCATGGTCTCGCCGGCGAACAGCGCGTCGAGCGCGCCGAAGATGGCGGCATGGCGGAAGCGCTTGGCGATGCCGCGGGCATCGAACGGATACAATTGGTCGGCCTGCAGATGCAGATGGGGATGAGGATGTGCCATGACTATTCTCCTGTTAGGGGTATTCGCCGCGCGGTGCGCGGCGACGAGATTGTCTTTGCCGGCTCGTCCCGCAGCCTTGATGCAGGTCATGGAAGGTAAATCATTGAAGCCTTATATTCCGCACACTCTTTAAGGTTATCCGCGACTCCACCCCGGCAGGAAATCATGCTCAAGTTCATCCACAACACGCTGCGCTGGTTCTTCATGCGCGTCGAAGGCGTATTCAATGTTGCCTTCGGCGACAAGCTGAATCCGCTCTACCACCTCGGCACCATCACCTTCTGGCAGTTCTGGCTGGTGTGCATCAGCGGCCTGTATCTTTTCCTGTTCACCGACACCGGCGTCAACGACGCCTACACCTCGGTCGAGGCCATCACCCACGACCAGTGGTGGGCCGGCGGCATCATGCGCAGCGTCCACCGCTATGCTTCCGACGGCATGATCATCACCATGCTGCTGCACATGACGCGCCACTTCGCCTTCGACAAGTATCGCGGCTTCCGCTGGTTCTCCTGGATCACCGGCGTCATCCTGATCTGGCTGGTGTATATCACCGGCATCAACGGCTTCATGCTGGTGTGGGACAAGCTGGCGCAGTTCGTCACCGTCTCCACCGCCGAACTGCTCGACTGGATCCCGATCTTCAAGGGCGTGGTGATCCGCAACTTCATCTTCGAAGGCCACGTCAACGACCGCCTGTTCACCCTGCTCGCCTTTGTGCACCTCGGCGCGCCGCTGCTGGTGCTGATGGTGATGTGGATCCACGTGCAGCGGGTGCCGCGCGCCCACACCAATCCGCCCAAGGCAATCGCCATCTGGGTCACCGCCACCTTCCTCGTCCTCTCGCTCGTCAGGCCGGTGGTGAGCCAGGGCCCTGCCAACCTGTCGGTGGAGGTGGGCTCGCTCGACTTCGACTGGTTCTACCTGCCGATCTACCCGCTCATCTACGAGTGGCCGCTCGCCTCCCTCTGGGGATTCCTGATCGGCACTTCGGTGTTCCTCTACCTGCTGCCCTGGCTGCCGCCGAAGCGCCGCGGCAGCGCCAAGGCCGAACTCGACATCAGCGTGCATCCGGACAACCGCACCGTGAAGGCGCGCTTCGGCGAAACCATCCTCGATGCCGGCCTGCGCGGCGAGATCAACCTGCCCTACGAATGCCGCAACGGCGGCTGCGGCATGTGCAAGTGCTCCATCCTGAACGGCGAGGTCGATCCCGGCATCTACCAGCCCAGCGTGCTCAGTCCCGCGGAGCGCGCCCTGGGCCGCGTGCTGATGTGCTGCGCCACGCCGCTCTCCGACATCGAGATCGAGTACGAGCCGCAGGCCGCCCTGACGCGCGCGCCGATGCGGGAGTACGTCGGCGTGGTGGACAGCATGGAAAAGCTCAGTCACGACGTCATGGGCGTGGTGGTCAAGTTGCCCGAAGGCGAACACATCTCCTTCAGCGCCGGCCAGTACATCAACATCATCCTCGAGGACGGTGAACGGCGCGCCTTTTCCTTCGCCAGCGCGCCGCACAATGCACAGAACATCGAACTGCAGATCCGCCTGGTGCCGGGCGGGCGCTTCACCACCCATGTCTTCGAGAAGATGAAAGCTGGCGACCCGATCCGCTTCGAGGGGCCGCTCGGCGATTTCGTCCTGCGCGAATCGAACCGGCCGATCATCTTCGTCGCCGGCGCCACCGGCTTCGCGCCGGTGAAGAGCATGGTCGAGGACGCCTTCCACCGCGGCCTGAAGCGGCCGATCCACCTCTACTGGGGCGTGAGGCAGCGCCGCGACATGTACCTCGCCCACCTGCCGGAGCAATGGCAGCGCGAGCACGAGAACTTCAAGTTCATCCCCGTCCTCTCGGAAGCGGGACCGGAGGACGAATGGACCGGCCGCACCGGACTGGTGCACGAATCCATCCTGCAGGACTTCCCCAGCCTCGCCGGCAACGAGATCTACGCCTGCGGCTCCGTGAGGATGGTCGAGGCCATCTTCCCGAAGCTGAAGAACCAGGGGGCGGAGGAAGGCATGTGCTTCTCCGACGCCTTCACGATCTCGGCGCGCTCGATGGCCATCCAGGTGCCGGCGGAGGAAGCGAAAAGCTGAGCCGCCGGCGCAGCAAAAGGCAAAACGGCCTCTTGCGAGGCCGTTTTCATTTCCGCCTTGCCGCCGTCAATCCGGCAGTGCGACCTTGCCGTCCTTGCTGAACTGGTAGTCGCGGAAGATGTGCTCCGCGGTAAGCAGTTGATAGCTGCCGTCCTCAAGCCGCCGTGTGGTGTCCTTCAGGCGGTAGGTGTAGTGCCCGCAGGTCCAGCAGTCGAAGTTGCGCATATGGGTGCACAAGCAGGTCTTGTCCCAAACCGCGATATCCTTGTCACCGGGATGCGCCGCCACCTCGCGGTAATAGGCATCGATGTAGGCGCAATGGCCGTTCGAATCCAGCAGGTAGCCGTAGGCCTCGCAGTTCGGGCGGATGCCGGCGCC
>JAEHDO010000034.1 GCA_016880375.1 Betaproteobacteria bacterium
ATGCCGTCGGCGCCGTGGCAGGTGGCGCAGGAGAAATCATAGGGGCCGGCGCGGTAGGCGAAGATCTCCTTGCCGATGTTGTAGGCCTCGACTTCCTTCGGGTGCTTCTGCGGCGCGGCGATCTTCATGTTGCGCGACTGGGCGGCAACATAGGTGATGACCGAGACGTGGTCCGGCGTCTTGCTGAGATTGCTGAAGGGCTGCTTGCGGATGTCCGCTTCCTGGTAGCCGAGGTATTTCACCATGCAGTGCACGACGCGCCGCTCGGCGTCCATGACCTGGTCGACATCGGCAAAGTAGCGCGGCATGTGCACGTAGGCCCCCTTGACGACGCCTGCACCCAGGCCAAGGTCGCATTGCGCCATCGTCGCGCCGTTCGGCCCCTTCTTGTTTTTCCAGATATCCTCGCCGCGCGCCTCGAACAGTTCGGCGGGATTGTCCTCCTCGAGCACTTCACGGAACTTCTCGAATTCCTTTGTGATGGCGCTCTTGTCCCCGGCTTTCGGCGGGGGCGCGGTTTTTTTTGGCGGTTGCTGGGCGTGTGCGGCGAGCGCCGCCGAGAGCGCTGCTGCCGCGATCAGGATGCCGAGTCGCTGCTTCATGGTGCTTCCTCCTGGTGGGTGATGCAACTGCATTTGCGGGGCGGTCGTTGCCGCCCCGGTTGTTATTGTGCGCTGGCCGGGGCTGGCGTCAGCTGATCGTCGCTTCGTCGGTGCGCTTGTCTCCCTTGTTGTCCACCCAGTTGATGACAACCTTGTCGCCGGCCTTGGCGCCCTTTACCTTGAAGCCGAACACCGGGTTGCGCGAAACGGCCGGACCGGTCTGCCCCTGAAGGACGCGCTTGCCGCCGACGTCGACCGTGATGCTCTGGATGTAGTGCGCCGGCACCGTATTGCCGGCGTTGTCCTTGCGCTGGCCGGTTTCCATCGCGTGGCTCATCAGTACGCGGATATCGGCGGTATCGCCCTTCATCTGGGCGCGGATTTTCATTGGATCTGCCATGTCTTTCTCCGTGTTGTTTCCGTTTCGCTCAGCCGCCGCAGCCGCCGACCGTGACTTTCACTTCCTTCTTGGCAATGTAGAATTTGCCGTCGGACGTCTTCGCCAGCGCTTCGACCAGTGACGTCTGCCCCATTTTCACGCGCAGCGCCATTTCCGGAACAGCGCCGTTGGCGAAATCGAAGGCGGTGGTGAGCGGGAAGGGGTTCTTGTCCACCACCACGGCCAGGGAAATGGTGTTGGGGATATTGCTGACGATTTCCACCGGCACGACAGCGCCGTTCTCGGCAATGTCCGGCGCCCGTATCACGATATCCTTGCTCTCGGCCGCGTTGCCCGCGCCAGCCGCCTTCAGGGCGCCGGCCACGTCCTTGGCCTCGAAGGCTTGGCGATTGATTTCAGCGGCCAGCACCTGCGAGGGCTTGAGCACGCCAGCCGCCACTGCCGCCGCGATCGCTCCTGTGGCACCCGCCCCCTTGAGCAGGGTTCTGCGTAATGCATCCATCCTTAACTCCTCAATTTGGTGATTCACGCGCCGTTGGCAGGCGCACGGTCAAGTTTCATTCCCGTCTCGGACCGGCATGCGAGATCTCGGCCAGGACGTACCCGAAACTGACTCTAGCCGAGAAACACGCATGGAACAACTCATTGGTTTTGATTGAAAAATAAGCCGATGCAATTTCAGCATTAACTAATATTCCTTCCTGCTTTCCGATCTGTCCTGCAGTCGCTCGACAGGATAACTTCAATGCCTGCCGGCCTCCACCTTTTAAGACGGAAAACCATGGATAAATATTCCATGGTCCGCACGGTCAGCCTGCATCGGACGATGTACCCTACTCATGAATCGATTTAGTTGGGTTTTTTCGCCGATGATCATTACGGGGCCTGTGCGCCATGGGACTTTTTGAGCGGTTGTTCGGCAGCCGGAGCGGCTTGGAAATGGATGCGCGCCTGGGCGAGGCCATCGAGCGTGTCATCGAGGGCACCGATCCGCGCTTGCGGGCACTGGGGGAGGCCAGGGCGCGCCTGGCTCCGGCCGTTTCCGACGCCTTGGCGTTTGCCCGCGGGGTGGCGGCCAGGCTGCCGCCCTGCATCGACATGAGACCGGAAGCCTGGGACGGCACCCCGATGCTGCGCGCGACGTTCGCCCGCCCGTCGGACATCGTGCATGTGCTCTCGGCCAGCGAGGACCTGCGCGAGTTTCTCGCCACCCCGGACGCACTCGGCCTGGAGACGATCCATTGCATCGTTGCCTCGACGCGGCTCGAGCGCACGGTGCTCGGCGCCGCCATGGAGGGCGACATGCTGCGCCAGGATGTGGTGCAGAAGACAGTCAGCTTCGGCGATTTCCGCCTGGCAGGCTTTTCCCCGTCCGAGGAAGCGCTGCGCGCCCGCATCGAGGAAATCGTGTTCGAGGGCCTGGTGATCGCGGCCCTCAACGCCATGGTCGAAGGCCGGCATCTGCAGGGCGAACAGCTGGAAGCGCGCCGCAGGCTGCTGCGCGCACGACTGCAGCTGCTTGAAAAAGGGGGGGGGCTCGATGCGACGCTCGATGCAGGGGTGGCGCAGCACGTCGACATCGCGCAGCTTCGAACCGAACTGACCGACAACGAAGCCGAGCTGGCCCGGCTGAAGGAGGGGCCGACCGGCCTGCACGGCATCCTCGAGCTGCTCGTGGCCTCGCTTCAGGAGGCCGAATCGATTCTCCAGCCGCAGACCCTCTCCCTGCGGCTCAACGCCATGAACATCCTGGCCGGCCCGGAAGAACCCGAGGTCTCGACCATCGAGCTGTTCGAGTTTTCCACGGTCTTCAGGAACCGCCCGCGCCGGGTCGCCTTCCTGGCCTCGTTTCCGCGCCGCATCGTCGTCGAGCGGCGCATGGACATCGGCGCCGCGCTGCGCAGCCTGTAGCGGCGGTGCCGGATCAGAATATCTCGCCGACGTTCCTGAAGGGGTGTTCCGACTCGCGCTAGCCGCCGGGCTGACTGCCATTTCCTTCCCGGCTTTCTATTTGCTTTCCCTGTCCTCTTTCGCCATGACGGTTCCCTTATTTGCCCTTGGCCTGCTCGTTCTGCAGCGCCTTGTCGGTGATTTCCTTGTACAGGCCGACGAGGCGCCCGGCGATGTCCTGGTACTCGGGGTGCCGCTCGACGATGGATGCCACCCGCCGCGCGTCCGCGAACACGCTTTCCAGGAAAGCGATGTCGCGTTCCTCCAGCAGGTCGCCGCGACCGACCTTCTCCTTCAGGGTCAGCGCATGTGGCAGGCGCTCCTTGACCATGCGTTCCGCCAGTGCCACGAGGATGCCTTCGTCGTTGGGATGATCGCTCACTGCCTTGCTCCTTGGCTGGCCCTGATGAAACCATTTTATTCCGAATTCCATAACCAAGGAGCGGAGGGGCGCGCAGCTTGGGTACAATCACCGCCATGACTGTTCGAAACAGGCTTCTGGGCGGGTTGGCGCTCTTCGCACTCATCGGCCTGACGGGCTGCGCCGGCATCGACTGGCCGAAATATCAGGCGCCCAAGCTCGATTTGCCACCGCCTGCCGCAGCGAAGCCGTCGCGCGTCGACCGCCAATGGTGGAAGGCGTTTGAAGATCCCGCGCTGGATGGCCTGGTGGCGGACGCCCTCGCCAAAAACCTCAGCCTGGCCAAGGCGGCGGCCAATGCCGAGGAGGCGCGGGCCCTCGTCGGCGAGGCCAGGTCCCTGCTGTCGCCGCGTATCGACGTCGGCGGCCGCATCAGCGCGACCCAGCGCCAGCTGACAATCGGCTCGAAGGACCTCAACGATGTGACGGGATCGGCCGCGGCGGGCACCACCCTCAACTGGGAATGGGACCTGTGGGGGCGCATCAGGCAGACCAACGACGCCGCATTGGCGCGTCTGGCAGCGTCCGAGCATACGCGCAATGCCGTTGAGCTCTCGGTTTCCTACACCGTGGCCGAGGCCTATTTCCTGCTGCTGGGGCTGGAGACGAAGCTGCGCGTGACGCGCGAATCGGTGCGCAATCTCGAGGAGATCACCCATCTGGAGTACCGCCGCTGGCAGGCCCAGGTGGGCACCGAGCTGGCCTACCGCCAGAGCATGGCCGAGCTCGCCTCCACGCTTTCGCGCATCCCCCCGCTGCAGGTCGCCGTCTCCCGCGCCGAGTTGGCCTTGCAGGTGCTGGCCGGCCGCAGTCCTCAGCAGATGAAATCACCCCTGTCGCGCGGCGACCGGCTGCCCAACCTGCCCGACACCCCGAAGGAATTCGACTCGCAACTCCTGCTGCGCCGGCCCGACATTGCCTCGGCCGAACAGCTGCTGCTCGCCGCGCATATCGACATCAACGCCATCCAGGCCGAGCGCTATCCGCGCCTGACGCTCTCCATCCTGGCCGGCCTGCTGGCCACCACGGCGAAGGCCATCAGCGGGGTGCCGCTATACTGGGACATTACGGGCGGCCTGATTGCGCCCCTCTACGACGGCGGCCTGATCGATTCGCGCGTCGAGGGCGCCCAGGCCCGTCGCGACAAGGCCGAAGCCCACTATCGCTACACTGTCTCGATCGCCTTCGGCGAAACATACGATGCCATGGTGGTGCGCGACTGGATCGACAAGGTGCTGGCCGCCCACGAGTATGAGGTCGAAATGCGCAGGAAGTCCGTCGAGCTGACCGAAAAGAGCTACCAAGCCGGGCGCTCGAGCAAGTACGAGGTGCTCAGCGAGAC
>JAEHDO010000035.1 GCA_016880375.1 Betaproteobacteria bacterium
CCGTGGTGGCGCAGCGCGCAGCGTGGGCGACGTTGGCGTGGACGGCGACGCTGGCGGTCTCCTACGCGCTGATCGTGCTGACCGCCCCGCTCATCGGCGCCTGGGCCGACGCCCGCGCCGCCAAGAAGCGCCTGCTCGCCTTCACCACCGTCGGCTGCGTGGTGTTCACGGCGGCGCTGCATTTCACCGGCCCGGGCACGTTGGCCGTCGCCGTCGCCTGCGTCATCGCCTCCAACTTCTTCTTCGGTACCGGGGAAAACCTGATCGCCGCTTTCCTGCCGGAACTGGCCAGCAGCCGCGCCATGGGGCGCGTTTCCGGCTGGGGCTGGAGCCTGGGCTACCTCGGCGGCCTGCTTTCGCTCGGCGCCTGCCTGGCCTGGCTGCACCACGCCAAATCGGTCGGCCGCGAAACCGCGCAAGCCGTGCCGGAAACCATGCTCATCACCGCCGCCCTGTTCGCCTGCGCCAGCCTGCCGACCTTCCTCTTCCTGCGCGAGCGCGCCGTGCCGCAGGTTTCGGCGGACGGCGTTGGGCGCATCGCCTGGGCGCGCCTGGCGGCGACCCTGCACCACGCCCGGCAGTTCCGCGACCTGGCGCGCTTCCTGGCATGCACGCTGTTCTACCAGGCCGGCATCGCGGCGGTCATCACCCTCGCCGCGATCTATGCGCAGGAGGCCATGCGTTTCACGACCGAGCAGACGCTGGTGCTGATCCTGGTGGTGAACCTGACGGCGGCCTGCGGCGCGTTCGGCTTCGGCTATCTCCAGGATCGCATCGGCCATGTGCGCGCCATCGCGCTGACACTGTGCGGCTGGATTCTCATGGTGACGCTGGCCTATCTGGCGGAGGGCGCCGCGCTGTTCTGGGTGGCGGCGAACATCGCCGGCCTGTGCATGGGGGCGTCGCAATCGGCCGGGCGTGCCATGGTCGGCTACCTCGCGCCGCCCTCGCGGCTGGCGGAGTTCTTCGGCCTGTGGGGCCTGGCCGTGAAACTCGCCTCGATCTTCGGCCCGCTCACCTACGGACTGGTGAACTGGCTCTCCGACGGCAACCACCGCCAGGCCATCCTGTTTACCGGCGCCTACTTCGTCATCGGATTAGTGCTGCTCTCGGGGATAGACGTGGCGCGCGGGCGACGTTCGGCCCTGCGCTCCGATCGCGCCGAGAAGAAGCGCAGCTTCAGCGAAGGCTGACCTGCGCAAGCGGGTTCACGGCTTCAGCTTCCAGCGCAAGGTTTCGCCGGCGCGCAGCGGCACCAGCGTGTCGTCGCCGAAGGGCAGGCTATCCGGCACGCGCCAGGACGCCTGCTCCAGCGTGATGGTCTCCGCGTTGCGCGGCAGTCCGTAGAAGTCGGCGCCGTGGAAGCTGGCGAAGGCTTCGAGGCGCTCGAGCGCGCCGGCAGCTTCGAAAACCTCGGCATACAGTTCCAGGGCGTTGAGCGCCGTATAGCAGCCGGCGCAGCCGCAGGCTGCCTCCTTGGTGTTGCGCGCATGCGGCGCCGAATCGGTGCCGAGGAAGAATTTCGGCTTGCCCGAGGTGGCGGCGCGCACCAGCGCGCTGCGGTGCGACTCGCGCTTCAGCACCGGCAGGCAGTAGTGGTGCGGCCGGACGCCGCCGGCCAGCAACGCATTGCGGTTCAGCAGCAGGTGGTGCGCCGTGAGGGTACCGGCGACGTTCGGCCCCATGGAGTCGACGAATTGCACGCCCTCCAGCGTGGAGATGTGCTCGAGCACGAGGCGCAGGCGCGGGAAGCGCTGCAGCAGCGGCGCCAGCACGCGCTCGATGAAGACGCGCTCGCGGTCGAAGATGTCCACCTCGGCGTCGGTCACCTCGCCATGCACCAGCAGCGGCAGGCCCAGCTCCTCCATGCGCGCCAGCACGCCGAAGCATTTGCCGATGCCGGTGACGCCGGAATCCGAATGGGTGGTGGCGCCCGCCGGGTAGTACTTGACGGCATGCACGATGCCGGAGGCTTTCGCACGGTCGATCTCCGCCGCCGGCGTGTTGTCCGTCAGGTAAAGCGTCATCAGCGGGGTGAAAGTCAGTCCCGGCGGCACGGCGGCGAGCACCCGTTCGCGGTAGGCCGCCGCCTGCGCGGTGGTCGTCACCGGCGGCTTGAGGTTGGGCATGACGATGGCGCGGGCAAACTGCCGCGCCGTGTGCGGCACCACCGTCGCCAGCGCGGCGCCGTCGCGCAGGTGCAGGTGCCAGTCGTCGGGGCGGGTGAGGGTCAGGGTTGGCATGGTCCGGATTATACGTGGCTAGCTTTCCCGCTTTTTCTCCAGGGCGAGATCGTAGAGCGCGTTCTTCGAGGCGCCGCTGATCTCGGCAGCGAGCTTCACCGCCTGCTTCAGCGGCAGCTCCGCCAGCAGCAGTGCGAGCACGCGCGCGGCCTCGGGGCCGAGGCCCTCGGCCGGCGGCGGCGCCGAGACGGCCAGCACGAACTCGCCGCGGCGGCGGTCCGCGTCCGCACCCAGCCAGGCCGGCGCCTCGGCCAGCGGCAGGCTGGCGATGGACTCGAACAGCTTGGTCAGTTCGCGCGCGATGACCAGGGTGCGCTCCGGTTCGAGTTCGGCGGCCAGGTCGGCGACGGTTTCCTCGATGCGGTGCGGCGCCTCGTAGAAGACCAGGGCGCAGGGCAGCGGCTTCAGTCCGGCAATGGCTTTGCGCCGCGCCGCCTCCTTCGCCGGCAGGAAACCGTAGAAGAGGAAATGCGGATCGGTCAGCCCGGAGGCGGACAGCGCGGCGATGGCGGCATTCGGCCCCGGCACGGGGATCACCGCGAAGCCGGCCGCGCGCACCGCCGCCACGGCGCGCGCACCGGGGTCGGAGACGGCCGGCGTGCCGGCGTCCGACACCAGCGCCAGCGTGCGCCCCTCGCGCAGCAGGCGCAGCAGCCGCTCGGCGGTCGCCGCCTCGTTGTGCTCGTGCAGCGAAAAGGTCTCGGCGCGGATGCCGAAGTGGTCGAGCAGGTGGCGCGTGTGGCGCGTGTCCTCGCAGGCGACGGCGTCGGCGCCGCGCAGCACCTCGAGCGCGCGCGCGCCGATGTCGCCGAGATTTCCCAGCGGCGTGGCCACCACATATAATGCCGCTGTCTTGAGCCCTGCGCCCGTCCCCTGATGCCTCATCGCGCCGCCATGGTTGATTCGACTGCCCGCATTGTCGGGCGGCGCGCGCCGGGGCGCAAGCCGTGAACGACGCCGGCCGCGAGGCGGAAGCGCGCGCCGCGCAGCATCTGGAGCGGCACGGCCTGCGGATTCTCGCGCGCAACTACCGCTGCCGCGGCGGCGAGGTCGATCTCGTCTGCCGCGACGGCGCCACCCTGGTCTTCGTCGAGGTGCGCCTGCGCACCCACCGCGATTTCGGCGGCGCCGCGGCCAGCATCACGCCCGCCAAGCAGCGGCGCATCGCGCTCGCCGCCAACCACTACCTCGCCGGCAAGCCCCTGCCCACCTGCCGCTTCGACGCCGTGCTGCTCGACGGCGCGAGCATCGACTGGATCCGCAATGCCTTCCAGACGAGCTAGCCGCGCAGCGGCCCACGACGCTCCCCTCTCCACAAGGGGGCGATGGCAGGGTTTCGCAAAGCATGCTTTGCGCTGCCTGAGCCGGCCGGCTGTGCAAAGCCGGCCGTGGGGCGCGGAGCGGGGGTTGGGGGTGAGGACTCTGCGGCTTAGGTTCGCGCTGCTGTGCTTCGTCGCCTGCCTCATCCTGCCGGCGCGCGCCGAATCCATCAAGGTGCTGGTGCAAAGTTCGCCGCTGGCCGGCTTCCAGTTCTATGCCGGGCGGGAACTGTGGGAGGAGATGAAAGTCGGCGATGCGCTCGCGCTCGTGCGCGAACCCGCAAACAGGCACGACGCCAACGCCGTCCGCGTAGATTGGCGCGGCCGCAAGCTGGGCTACCTGCCGCGCGCCGAGAACCGCGCCGTGGCGGCGGAGATGGACCGCGGCGGCAAGGTGGAAGCGCGCGTCGCGCGGCTGGCGCGGCACCGCGACCCCTGGCGGCGCATCCTCGTCGAGGTGTTCGTCGTGCTCTGACGACAGAGGGGAACGATTTTCACCATGCTAGAATCCAATGCAGTTCGAATCACTGAAGCGGCATGATGAATCTTCTCGCGCGCATCTCACGGCAATTCAACGACAGCGCCCAGACCAAGCTGGCTGCCATGGAGGCACTGTCGCCGCCGATCGCCCAGGCGGTCGAGGCAATGGTCGCGAGCCTGCTCGCCAACGGCAAGATCCTGGCCTGCGGCAACGGCGGCTCGGCCGCCGATGCGCAGCACTTTGCCGCAGAACTGCTCAACCGCTTCGAGAAGGAGCGCCCGCCGCTGGCCGCCGTGGCGCTGACCACCGACACCTCGACGCTGACCTCCATCGCCAACGACTACGCCTTCGACCAGGTCTTCGCCAAGCAGGTGCGCGCGCTGGGCCAGCCGAACGACGTGCTGCTGGCGATCTCGACCAGCGGCAATTCGCCGAACGTCGTCGAGGCCATCCATGCCGCCCACGAGCGCGAACTGCGGGTGGTTGCGCTCACCGGCCGGGAGGGCGGCGCCATCGGCCCATTGCTGGACGACGCGGACGTGCACATCTGCGTGCCGTCCGACCGCACCGCGCGCATCCAGGAAGTGCACCTGCTCGTGCTGCACTGCCTGTGCGACGGAATAGATTGCATGTTGCTAGGAGAGGACGCATGAATAAACTGCTGCTTGCCACCACCCTGATCGCCCTGTCGCTGCCGGCCCTGCAGGGCTGCGTCACTGCCGTCGCCACCGGCGCCGGTGCCGGCGCCCTGATGATCGCCGACCGGCGCAACGCCGAGACCTACCTCGCCGACGAGGCCATAGAGATCCGCGCCCTCAACCGCATCAACGAAAAGTTCGCCGACAAGGTGCACGTCAACGTCACCAGCTACAACCTGAAGGTGCTGCTCACCGGCGAGGTGCCGGATGCCGGCATCAAGGACGAACTGGAAAAGGCGATTGCCGGCGTGACCAACGTCAAGGGCGTCACCAACGAGGTGACGGTCGGCGCCAGCAGCAATTTCAGCGCGCGCAGCAACGACACCTACATCACCTCCAAGGTGAAGGCGCGCTTCATCGACGCCAACAAGTTCCAGGCCAACCACGTCAAGGTGGTGACCGAGGCCGGCACGGTGTTCCTGCTCGGCCTGGTCACGCGCAAGGAGGCCGACGATGCGGCGGAAATCGCCCGCACCACCGCCGACGTGAAGAAGGTCGTGCGCGTCTTCGAGTACGTCGTGATCCGGGAAAAGCAGCCAGCCGACAAGCCCTCCGAGGAAGGGAAATAGTCAGCCCATGCAGCACGCCGCGCCCGGCTTCGAGGCCAAGCTCTGCCCGCCCGGCGAGTTGGCGGCGCGCCTCGCCGGCCTGCCGCGGCCGCTGGTGTTCTCCAACGGCTGCTTCGACATCCTCCATCGCGGCCACGCCGCCTACCTGGCGCAGGCGCGCGCGCTCGGCGCCAGCCTCGTCGTCGGCGTCAACACGGATGCCTCGGTGAAGCGGCTCGGCAAGGGACATGGCCGGCCGGTGAACGGCCTCGATGACCGCATGGCGCTGCTGGCGGCGCTGGAAAGCGTGTCGCTGGTGACGTGGTTCGACGAGGACACGCCGCTGGAACTCATCCGCGCCGTGCAGCCCGACGTGCTGGCGAAGGGCGGCGACTGGCCGCCGGAGAAGATCGTCGGCGCCGACCTCGTGCAGGCGCGCGGCGGCCGGGTTTACTCCATCCCCTTCCGCCACGCGCGCTCCACCAGCGCCCTGCTGGCGAAGATCAGGTCTCTGTAGATTTTTCTTTCGGCGTCCGCCGCAGGATGGTGGCGCGCACCAGGTCGAGGTGGGCGCGCAGCGTATACAGCATGTCGGTAAAGGCCAGCGGCGTCGGGATGTGGTGTACGTCGTCCTCGATGCGGTCGAGCTTCTCCAGCCATTCCTCCTGACTGTGCCGCTCCGGCTTCGCATCGACCTCGGCCTCGAGGAACTTCAGCTCGCCGTAGCGCCGGTAGATGCGCGAGCGCACGCGCCAGCTGTAGAGCGCCGGCGCGAACTTCATGATCGGGATCAGCAGGGCGAACACCGGCACCAGCAGGACCACCATGCGGTCGATCAGGTTGGCCGCCCAGAACGGCAGGTAGCGCTGCAGGAAGGGCTTGCCCGACTTGTAGAAACGCTCCGCATCCGGCGAGAGGGGAAAGTCAGCCTGGCCGGCACGGGGGAATTCGCCCGGGCGCTGGAAGATGCCCGCCTCGCCATGCACCTCCTGCGCCGCCTGCAGCAGCAACTGCACCAGGGCCGGGTGCGTCGATTCGTGCGCCACCAGGGTGGCCATGGGCGAGACCAGCGTCACGTCGCGGTGCGGTAAATTGCGCGTCATGTCGATCGATCCCTGCGGCAGCGTCAGGCGGGCGAGATGGGGAAACAGCCGCGCATAGGCTTCGGCATGGGACAGGCTCATCAGGCGCACGCCCTCGGCGTAGAGGAGCGACCAGACCGCCGCCGAGCGCTCGGAACCGACGAGGAAGACGGCGTCCACCTTGCTGCCCTGCAGGGCGTCCACGGCCGACAGCCCCCCGATCGGCAGCAGCGTGGCGCTCTTGACGTCGACGCCATTGGCCTCGAGCAGCTGCAGCGCCAGCTTGCGCGTGCCGCTGCCCTCGGGCCCGACGGCGATGCGCCGGCCCTTGAGCTGTGTCAGGCGGTCCAGCTCCCGCTCGCCGCGATAGAACACCCAGAGCGGCTCGTAATACAGATAGCCGAGCGAGAAAAGCGTGCTGACGTTGACGCCGTTGGCGGTGCCGCTCTGGACGAGGGCGACCTCGGTGTCGTCCTCCTCGTCGAGCAGGCGCTTCAGGTTCTCCATGGAACCGGCCGAGGGCTGGTCGCGAAGTTCGACGCCGTTCCGCGCCAGCACCTGGCGGTAGCGCTCGGCATAGACCTCGTAGGACCCCCCCGGCGCGCCCGAGGAAATGTACAGATGCTTCGGCGGCGCCGGCTTGATGAATTGCGCCGCCAGCCAGAAGCCGCCGACCAGGAGCGCCAGCGCCGGCAGGCCGACCGTCAGCAGGTCGCGCAGCGAGTATTCCCGCAGGCGCTTCTGCCTGAGCTTGCGCAACCGATCCGACACGCAGCCCTCCCGATTTCCCCCTAGAAGGGAATGTCGTCGTCCATGTCGCCGAAACCGGCGGCCGGCGCCTTCTTGCCGCCGGCGGCCGGCGCCGGAGCCGACTCGCGCTCGCGCGGCGGCGCCTCGCCCGATCCCTGGCGGCTGCCCAGCATCTTCATCTCGTCGGCGCGGATCTCG
>JAEHDO010000259.1 GCA_016880375.1 Betaproteobacteria bacterium
CCCATATCGCAGATCATGGTCAGCGAACCGGTGAGCGTCGGGCCGGAGATGGAGGTCGACGAGTTGCGCCGCTTCATGGTCGAGCACCATATGCGCTACCTTCCTGTCATGGATGGCGGCACGCTGATGGGCGTCATCTCCTTTCACGACGTGGCCCGTGCGGTCCTGGAGGAGCAGGGCTTCGAGAACCGCATGCTCAAGGCCTACATACGCGACTGGCCTGCCGAGGCCGGAGGCAGTTGATTATTAGTGGCGTTTAGTAACCTGTGCGCCACTGGCGCGCAGTGTCGTCTTGTTGTCATCTGTCACAAAATCGATACCAAGCTTCAGGAGAAAAAATGGAAAAGATCTGGCTCAAGAGCTATCCCGCCGGCGTACCGGCCGAGGTCGATGTGAACGAATTCGAGTCGATCGGCCAGCTGTTCGACCGCAGCGTGCGCAGCTTCCGTGACAACGTAGCCTATACCAACATGGGCAAGTCGCTCACTTATGGCGAGTTGGATGGCCATACGCGCGACCTGGCGGCTTACCTGCAGTCGCTTGGCTTGCCCAAGGGCACGCGCGTCGCCGTGATGATGCCCAATCTGCTGCAGGACCCGGTATCCATCTACGGCATTCTGCGCGGCGGCTACACGGTGGTGAATTGCAATCCGCTCTATACGGCGCGCGAACTGGAGCACCAGCTGAAGGATTCCGGCGCCGAGGCGATCATCGTCGTCGAGAACTTTGCCAGCGTGCTGCAGGAATGCATCGCCAACACGCCGATCAAGCACGTCATCGTCACCAGCCTCGGCGACATGCTCGGCTTTCCCAAGGGCGCCATCGTCAATTTCGTCGTCAAGCATGTCAAGAAGATGGTGCCGGCCTGGGACCTGCCGCAGTCGGTGCGCTTCAACGACGTCCTGGCGCGCGGTGCCCGCTGCGATTTCAAGGAAGTGAAGGTCGGCCACGAGGATATCGCCTTCCTGCAGTACACCGGTGGCACGACGGGCGTTTCCAAGGGGGCCATGCTGACCCACCGCAACATCATCGCCAACCTGCAGCAGGCGCATGCCTGGCTCAAGCCCTTCCTGCCCGAAAAGGGCCTCATCGTCACGGCGCTGCCGCTGTATCACATCTTCGCCCTGACGGCGAACTGCCTGACCTTCTTCAAGATCGGCTGGAGCAACCTGCTCATCACCAATCCGCGCGACATTCCCGGATTCGTCAAGGAGCTGTCCAAGCATCCCTTCGAGGCGATCACCGGCGTGAATACGCTGTTCAACGCCCTGCTCAACGACGAGGACTTCACCAAGCTCGACTTCTCGCGGATGTGCATCAGCCTGGGCGGCGGCATGGCGGTGCAGAAGGCCGTGGCGGACAAGTGGAAGCAGGTCACCGGCGTGCCGCTGATCGAGGCCTACGGCCTGACGGAAACGTCGCCTGCGGCCACCATCAATCCGCTCGACCTGAAGGAATACAACGGCGCCATCGGCCTGCCGGTGCCATCGACGGACGTCACCATCCGCGACGATGCCGGCAATGACCTGCCGATCGGCGAGGCCGGCGAAATCTGCGTTCATGGTCCGCAGGTGATGCGCGGGTACTACAACCGTCCCGACGAAACCGCCAAGGTCATCATGCCGGACGGCTACCTGCGCACCGGCGACGTCGGCGTGATGGACGAGAAAGGTTTCGTTCGCATCGTCGACCGCAAGAAGGACATGATCCTGGTTTCCGGTTTCAACGTCTATCCGAACGAAATCGAGGCAGTGGTCGCCATGCATCCGGGCGTGCTGGAAGTGGCCGCAGTTGGCGTGCCGGACGAGAAATCGGGCGAGGCAGTGAAGGTCTTCATCGTCAAGAAGGATCCGACCCTCAGTGCCGAGGCGGTCATCGCCCACTGCAAGGAGAACCTCACCGGTTACAAGGTGCCAAGGCTGGTCGAGTTCCGCGCCGAGCTGCCGAAGACCAATGTCGGCAAGATCCTGCGCCGGGCGTTGCGCGACGAGACGGTGGCAAAGTCCTGAGTGATCCGCGCCGCGTGAACAAGGGCCGCGCGTGCGGCCCTTGTTATTTGCGACCGCCCTTGTTGCCGCCCTTGTCCCAGGCATAGCGCTGGGTACGTTGCCAGCGGACGGTCGGCTGGACGGGTGGCACAGGCGCGGCAGGGGCGGGCTTTTTCGGCACTTTGACGCCGTGCTGTCGGGACTGACTTTTACTCATGGATGGCCGGGAAGCAAGAGATGCCCCTATGTTAAACTTGCCGCTGATTTCACTCCAGCCCTCCTATGTCCGGCAATACCCTCGGCAAACTGTTCTGCGTCACTTCCTTCGGCGAGTCGCACGGCCCGGCCATCGGTTGCGTCGTCGACGGCTGCCCGCCGGGGCTGGCGCTGTGCGAGGCGGACATCCAGGTAGAGCTTGACCGGCGCAAGCCGGGAACCTCGCGTCACGTCACCCAGCGGCGGGAATCCGACACCGTCGAGATTCTCTCCGGCGTTTTCGAGGGCCGCACCACGGGCACCCCGATCGCGCTGCTGATCCGCAACGAGGATCAGCGCAGCAGGGACTACGGCAACATCGCCGAGACCTTCAGGCCGGGGCACGCCGACTACACCTACTGGCAGAAATACGGCATCCGTGATTATCGCGGCGGCGGCCGCGCTTCAGCGCGAGAAACCGCAGTGCGCGTGGCGGCGGGTGCCATTGCGCGCAAATGGTTGCGCGGGCATTACGGCATCGTCGTACGCGGCTGCCTGTCGCAGCTCGGCCCGCTGGCGATTCCGTTCAAGTCCTGGGAAGGCGTTTACGGCAACCCCTTCTTCGTCGCCGATCCGGACAGCGTGACGAAACTGGAAGCCTACATGGACGAGTTGCGCAAGTCCGGCGACTCAGTCGGCGGCCAGGTCACCTTGGTGGCCGAGAATGTGCCCGTGGGCTGGGGCGAGCCGGTGTATGACCGGCTCGACGCCGACATCGCTTACGCCATGATGGGCATCAACGCCGTGAAGGGTGTCGAGATCGGCGCCGGCTTCGACAGCGTGTCGCAGAAGGGCACCGAGCATTCCGACGAACTGACGCCGGAAGGCTATCTGTCGAACAATGCCGGCGGCACCCTGGGCGGCATTTCCAGCGGCCAGGATGTCGTGGTGCATGTCGCCGTCAAGCCAACCTCCAGCATCCGGCTGCCGCGCCGCTCCATCGACAAGCAGGGCAATCCGGTGACGGTGGAGACGCACGGCCGCCACGACCCCTGCGTCGCCATCCGTGCCACGCCGGTGGCCGAGGCCATGCTGGCATTGGTGCTGATGGACCATGCCCTGCGCCATCGTGCGCAATGCGGTGACGTCGTCTGCCCGACGCCGAAGATCGCGGCGCGCGCGCCGCAAGCGGCCGGTCCGCGCGGCCACATCATCGAAGACCCTGAACCGGACGAATCCTGATTCCTATCAACCCCATCAAGGACGCATCATGGAACTGCAACAGCACGACCTGCATCACGAGTTTCCCGAGTTCCGGGACGCCATCCACGAATTGAAGACCGGCAATCACCACTTTGCCCGGCTCTTCGATGAATACCACCGCGTGAACAAGGACATCCGGCGCATCGAGGAGAACGAGGCGCCGGTCACGGACGAGGCCCTCGAGGAAATGAAGAAGCAGCGCCTGAAGCTGAAGGACGAGTTGCATAGCATGCTGCGCGCCCACAAGGCCTGACAAAATGCGGGGTGCCGGCCGGCGCCCCGTGATTCCTCCCGATGGTTCCCTACTGGCGCCTGTCGGCGTATTACTTCTTCTATTTCGCCTTCATCGGCGCTTTTTCCCCCTACTTCACGCTCTACCTGAAGTCGCTGCAGTTCTCTGCCTGGGACATCGGCGTCCTGATGTCACTGATGCAGGTCATGCGCGTGCTGGCGCCGAATCTGTGGGGTTGGCTGGCTGACCGGCTGGGTGCCAAGACGCCCATCGTGCGCGGTGCGGCGCTGATGAGCCTGCTGGGCTTTTCCTGCTTTTTCTTCGTTCAGACCTTCTCCGGGTTTTTCTTTGGCATGGTGCTGCTGGCCTTTTTCTGGAGTGCCGCCTTGCCGCTGGTCGAGGCGCTGACCTTCACCCATCTCGGCGCACAGGCCAGCCGCTACGGAGCGATCCGCCTGTGGGGTTCGGTCGGCTTCGTCGCCGCGGTGCTGGGACTGGGCTGGCTGCTCGATCGCCTGCCGCTGTCGACGACCCTGTGGGTTTCCCTGGGGCTCCTTGGCGGCATTCTCGCCTGCGCGCTGGCGCTTCCGGAAAAACGCGAAGCGCGGCACGAGACCGACCGCCTGCCGATCGGCGACATCCTGCGTCGGCGCGAGGTGAAAGCCCTCTTCATCGCCTGTTTCTTCATGGCTGCGGCGCATGGCGCGCTGTACGTGTTCTACTCGATCCATCTTGTCAGCCGCGGCTACGGCACGACTGTGGTTGGCTTGTTGTGGACGCTGGGAGTGGTGGCGGAAATCGCCGTCTTCCTTTACCTGCCGCGGTTGCTCCATGTTTATTCCCTGCGCGTCATCCTGTTGTTCAGCTTTGCCTGCGCGGTGGCGCGCTTTCTCATGATCGGCTGGGGGGTCGAGTGGCTGGCGGTCGTGCTGATCGCGCAGTTGCTGCATGCCGCGACGTTCGGGGCCTATCATGCGGCGGCGGTGGCGGCTGTCAATCGCTGGTTTGGCGGCCGCCACCAGGCGCGCGGGCAGGCGCTTTATGGCAGCGTGTCCTTCGGCGCCGGCGGCATGGTGGGAGGGCTGCTCAGCGGCTGGTCGTGGGACGTAGCAGGCCCAGAGCTGACTTTTACATTGGGATCCATTTTTGCCTTTACCGGCATGATCATTCTCTGGCGCGGCTGGCTTCCCGAGCATCCTTGACGTCACCAGCGGGCGGCAGGACGGGGCCATGATGGGGGCTCTGGATGCGATGGCTGGGCACTGGACGGGCCTGCTGCGGTGCGACATGGGGTGCCTGGTTTCGATATAATTCAAATGCTTTCCGCAAGAATTCGAGCCCGGGTTCATCCTGGCAAGCAGCGATGAGCCAAGCTGGTTCTTCCTGTATGGATTACGGCATGATGCGGAAAGGCCCGAACTAATTTGATGGGGATGCAAATATGAATCGACTGAATTTGATATTGGCCTTTGTCGCAGCCTTGGCGCTGAGCGCCTGCAATACAGTGCAGGGAGTCGGCAAGGATATCCAGGCCGGTGGCAAGGCCGTGGAGAAGGTCGCCAAGTAAGTATGCCGTCCAATCCTGGCGCAAGGGGATGCCAGGAGAAAGACGGCTTCGGCAATTGAAAGGAGTCGCATGAAAGTTTGTGTTTTGCCCGGTGATGGCATCGGCCCTGAAATCGTTGCCCAGGCCGTGCGCGTGCTCGAAGCACTGCGCCAGGACGGCATCAAGCTGGAGATGGAGACGGCGCTGCTGGGCGGTTGCGCGGTGGATGCCGCGGGCGAGCCCTATCCCGAGGCGACCCGGAAGCTCGCGCGTGCCGCCGATGCAGTGCTGCTCGGCGCCGTCGGCGGTCCGCAGTACGACACATTGCCGCGAGAGCAGCGTCCGGAGCGGGGGCTCCTCGGTATCCGCAAGGACCTGGGACTCTTTGCCAACCTGCGCCCGGCGGTGCTCTATCCCGAGCTCGCCAATGCCTCCAGCCTTAAGCCCGAAGTGGTGGCAGGGCTGGATATCCTCATCGTGCGCGAATTGACTGGCGATATCTATTTCGGCGAGCCGCGCGGCATCGAGACCCGAAATGGAGAGAGGGTCGGCTTCAACACCATGATTTACTCCGAAAGCGAGATCCGCCGCATTGCGCGCGTTTCCTTCGAGGCGGCGAGGAAGCGCAGCCGCAAGCTCTGCTCGGTCGACAAGATGAACGTGCTGGAATGCACCCAGTTGTGGCGCGACGTGGTGACGGACGAGGCCAAGAACTACCCCGACGTCGAGCTGTCGCATATGCTGGTGGACAACGCCGCCATGCAGCTGGTGCGCAATCCGAAGCAGTTTGACGTCATGGTGACGGGCAACATGTTCGGCGACATCCTGTCCGACGAAGCCTCGATGCTGACTGGATCCATCGGCATGCTGCCCTCGGCCTCGCTCGACGAAAAGGGCAAGGGCCTTTACGAGCCGATCCACGGATCGGCGCCGGACATCGCCGGCAAGGGCGTGGCCAACCCACTGGCGACCATCCTCTCGGCGGCGATGATGCTGCGCTATACCTTCGGCGAGGAGGCCGCCGCCGTGCGCATCGAGGCTGGGGTGAAGAAGGTGCTGCAGCTGGGTCTGCGCACCGGCGACATCTTCGAGGCAGGCATGACGAAGGTGGGCACCCGGGAAATGGGCGACGCGGTGATCGCGGCACTGTAGGAATCAACCAGGATTTGGGAAACTGAAATGAAACGTGTGGGTCTGGTGGGCTGGCGCGGCATGGTCGGCTCCGTGCTGATGCAGCGCATGCTGGAAGAACGGGATTTCGACCTGATCAATCCGGTGTTCTTCACGACTTCGCAGGTGGGCGGCAAAGGCCCGGCCATTGGCCGTGACGTGCCGGCCTTGCAGGACGCCCGCAACGTCGATGCGTTGAAGGCGATGGACATCATCATTTCCTGCCAAGGGGGCGACTACACCAGCGAGGTGTTCCCCAAGCTGCGCGCGGCCGGCTGGAACGGCCACTGGATCGACGCCGCCTCGTCGCTGCGCATGAAGGACGATGCGGTCATCACACTCGATCCGGTCAATCTCGATGTCATCAAGGGCGCCCTGTCGCGCGGCGGCCGCAACTGGATCGGCGGCAACTGCACTGTCAGCCTGATGTTGATGGCGGTCGGCGCGCTCTATCAGCGCGATCTGGTCGAGTGGATGAGCGCCATGACCTATCAGGCGGCCTCCGGCGCTGGCGCGCAGAACATGCGCGAGCTGCTCACTCAGATGGGGGAGGTGCATCGCGTGGCCAAGGGGCTGCTCGACGATCCCGCCTCGGCGATCCTCGACATCGACCGCGAGGTGGCGGGCATTCTGCGCGAGGAGCGGTTCCCGACGGCGAATTTCGGCGTGCCGCTGGCCGGCAGCCTGATTCCCTGGATCGACAAGGAATTGGAGAACGGCCAGAGCCGTGAGGAATGGAAAGGGCAGGCGGAAACCAATAAGATTCTTGGCCGCGAAGCCAATCCGGTGCCGATCGACGGCATCTGCGTGCGCGTCGGCGCCATGCGTTGCCACAGCCAGGCCCTGACCCTGAAGCTCAGAAAAGAGGTGCCGCTGGATGAAATCGAGGGCATGATCGCCGAATCAAATGCCTGGGTAAAGGTGGTGCCAAATCGCCGCGACGTCACCATTCGGGAGTTGACGCCAACCGCCGTCACCGGCACTCTCTCGGTACCGGTGGGGCGCCTGCGCAAGCTCAATATGGGACCACGCTATTTGGGTGCATTCACCTGTGGGGATCAGTTGTTGTGGGGTGCAGCGGAGCCGCTGCGTCGCATGCTGCGGCTATTGCTCGAAGCCTGAATCGGTACCTAGGCCGGACTTGCTCCCCGGCCTATTCAAAACAACATCAAATAGCTTGGCGGATTACTCAAGGAGTCGCCTCGCCATCAAAAAACGCTTGATTTCTCGCCGGATTTGGCCAAAATGTAATGAGGAAGTTTAGCTTGCATAGCTAAGCTCATGATGTTATGTTACTTGTTCGGAAACTCTCCGCGAGGGGGACGCGGTGCATAAAAAAAACCTGAGACTCTCATTCAAGGCATCCATATTGGCGACGGCGTTGGCTGTGCTGCCGATGGGGTCAAATGCTGCGGGGCTGGGCAAGATTACGGTGCTCTCTGCACTTGGGCAGCCTTTGCGCGCCGAAGTCGAGTTGACCGCATCTCGCGAAGAACTGTCTTCCCTGTCGGCTCGCCTGGCCACTCATGAGGCATTCAAGCAGGCGGGAATTGAATTCACTCCCGCTCTGGGAAGCATCAAGCTGGTCATCGACAAGCGTACGAGCGGACAACCGGTGATCAGGCTGACGACAAGTCAACCCATCAACGAACCTTTTCTGGATCTCCTCATTGAATTGAATTGGACTGCCGGCCGGTTGGTGCGCGAATACACTTTCCTGCTGGACCCGGCTCCTGAAGTCCTGGCCCGCAAGCCTGTTGCCCCCCCTGTTGCCAAACGCGATGCGGCGCCTGCCGCACAACCTTCGCCGGTGGCTTCTCCCAAGCAGCCGGAGGTGCGTGCGGATGACAAGCCGCAGGCGGAAATGAAAGCCGTCGAAGCCAAGCCGACCGGTGAAGCGCAGGGCCGCGAGATCAAGAAGGGCGAGTACCTGCGCAAGATCGCCGCCGAAAGCCAATACGATGGCGTCAGCCTGGACCAAATGTTGGTCGCGATCTTCCGCAGCAACAAGGATGCCTTCATCGGCAACAACATGCACCGGATGAAGGCGGGCAAGATTCTCAATATTCCTGACCGCGATACCGTTGCGGCAGTGGATTCCCGCGAGGCACGGAAGACCATCTCGGCACATACCGCGGATTTCAACGCCTATCGACAGAAGCTGGCTGCGGCAGTAGCCGGTGCGGAAGCGCCGAAGGAGGGAGCTGCCCAGCAGGTCGCAACTGGCAAGATCGAGGCGAAAGTCGAGGACAAGGCTCCGCCCCCGGCCGAGACGAAGGATCAATTGAAGGTTTCAAAGTCGGAAGCGGCCAAGGATGTGCGCGCGGCGCAGGGCAAGATCGCGGCGCTGGAGGAGGATCTGGTTGCCAAGGAGAAGGCGCTCAAGGAGGCCCAGTCACGCCAGGCGGACCTGGAAAAGAACCTCAAGGAACTGCAGAAGCTGGTCGAACTGAAAAACCAGAGTCTCGCAGAGTTGCAAAAGCAGGCTGAAGCAAAAGCAGCTCCTGCCCCTGAGCCGAAAAAACCAGAGGTGCCTGCGCCCGCCAAGGCGCCAGAAACTGCACCTGCAGTTGCAGAGAAGCCTGTCGAAAAGGCTGCGGAGCCCGCCAAGCCTGTCGAAAGCGAAAAGCCGACGGAAGCGGCGAAGCCCGATGTTCTGGCCAAGCCAGCCGAGACACCCAAGCCAGTGGAAGCAACGAAGCCTGCACCCAAGAAGGCGGCTCCGCCGCCCCCGTTGCCGGAACCGGATTTTATCGATGAATTGATGGACAACCCGGCCATTCTGGGCGGCGGCGTCCTGGTGCTGGGTCTGCTGGGGTTCATTGGATACCGCCAGCGTCTGAAAAAAAAACAACAGGAGGACAGTGAATCTCCACCGACAACTACAGCCAACCTGACAGCCAATTCCGTTTTCGGTGCTACCGGTGGTCAGAGCGTTGATACGACCGGTAGCTCGATGGCGACAGATTTCAGCCAGGCATCCATCAGTGCTATCGATGCCGACGAGGGAGTCGATCCTGTGGCCGAAGCTGACGTATATATGGCGTATGGTCGCGATGCGCAGGCTGAGGAAATCCTGCTTGATGCCCTGAAGACGGATCCGACCCGCACGGCGATTCACGTCAAGTTGCTGGAGATCTACGCCGGGCGCAAGAACAACAAGCAGTTCGAAACCCTGGCAAGCGATCTCTATGCACAATCAGGCGGTGTCGGTGGGGATTGGGAAAAGGCCGCCGCCATGGGGCTCAAGCTCGATCCGGCCAACCCGCTTTATGGCGGTGGCGCTGCCGGGGACAAGCAATCCGTACATACTGATACAACGGTTATCGTGCCCGCGGGCGAAAAGCAGCTTCGCGACACATGGACCATGCCTGGCGAGTTGAGCCAAATTTCCGAGGCAGTGGAAAAGGGTGCTGCAACGGTGGTCCTGGAAAGGCCGGTTGCAGCCGTTGCCGAGGCGCCTGTGGCTGCGGCCGCACTCGATTTCGATCTCGATCTGGGTTCCTCCCCTGCAGCGCCAGTTCCTCAGGCACCCGCTCCGCAGCCATCGGCGCCCGCAAAGGCGGAAGCCCCTGCCGGCTTGGACTTCGACCTGGGCATGGATTTCAAGGCGGGTAGCAAGCAACAGGCTAAATACAACCCTGAAGCGACCATGATCTTGGATGTCGCGAAGGCGGCTCCCCCGGCGTCTGATCTGGAACTCGACATCAAGCTCGATGAGCCGATTGCTGCTGCTGCCGCTGGCGAGGGCCTGCACTTCGACCTCGACCTTGGCGCACCTGTTTCGTCTGCCGCCGAAGTGGTCGACATGGAAAAAACGATTGCCGGCGGAAATGCGCTTGATTTCGATTTCAATATCGGTGCGCCGACGGCGCCAAAGTCCGCACCTAAGGCTGAAGCGGAGATTGATCTGGGTTCCATCAGCCTCGATCTTGGGAAGCCGCCGGTTGCCGCCGAGCTTGCTGCAGGAGACGAAGTGGCGACCAAGCTTGAGTTGGCCAAGGCCTATGATGACATGGGCGACAAGGAAGGCGCGCGAGAATTGCTGAACGAAGTGGTCAAGGAAGGCAATGCCGAGCAACAGGCCAAGGCGCAAGGCATGCTCGCCAAGCTGAGCTGAAACGTCTGGCGGAGGGCGCAATGTCCTCCGTCAAGCTTCTCCGTGTCCCGATGCTGCACCCGACCATCCGCCTCGTCACCTGGGGCGTAGCGGCTGCGCTTGTCCAATGGCTGCCACCATCCGGCTTGCTGCTGGCGTGCGCTGCCGCCTTGGCAGCAGGCGCCTGGCGCGCGCAGAGGCGGCTGGGATTGCTGCTGAAACGCACTCGCTGGCTGATCGTCTCCCTAGTTCTGTTGTTTGCCCTGGCTACGCCGGGTGTTTATCTGTTGCCGACGCTTGGCAGCCTGAGTCCGACGGAAGAGGGGTTGCGCCTCGGCCTTGAACACCTCCTGCGACTCCTGTTTGTGCTTGCAAGCCTTGCTGTGCTATTGGAAATGACGGGTGTGGAAGGCCTGGTGGTTGGACTCCATGGATTGATACTGCCTTTGTCCTGGCTGGGGCTGAACCGGGGCCGTGTAGCCGTGCGCCTGATGCTGGTGATGCATTATGTCGAGGCGTCCCATCCGGGGCGTCACTGGCGGGAATGGCTGCGGGGCAATGCGGCAGACGGGGCGGCGTTCAAGCTCTGCCTGCAGGTGCCTTCCTTCGGCGTTGCCGATTTCGCCGTCCTTGCGGGGCTGACTTTTGTCGTGGCAGCCTTTATCGGTGTCGCATCGTGAGAATCGCCCTGGGGCTTGAGTACGAAGGTACTGGCTTTGCCGGCTGGCAGACCCAGCCGCAGGGCAACACCGTGCAGGATGCGCTGGAACGGGCGCTGGCGGAGATCGCCGGTGCGCCAGTGCGCGTGACCTGTGCCGGACGCACGGATGCGGGCGTGCATGCGGCGGCCCAGGTGGTGCATTTCGACTCCCTGGCCGCTCGACCGGAGAATGCATGGGTGCGCGGCGCGAACGCCCACCTGCCGGACAGCGTCGCCGTGCGCTGGTCGCGCCTGGTGGCGGACGAATTCCATGCGCGTTTTTCCGCGCGTTCGCGCAGTTATCGCTACATACTTTACAATCAGGCAGTGCGTCCGGCGCTGTTGCATGGCCGGGTCGGCTGGTTCCACCTCCCGCTCGACATCGAGGCCATGCGCGCCGGCGCCGCCCTGCTGGCGGG
>JAEHDO010000260.1 GCA_016880375.1 Betaproteobacteria bacterium
AGGCGCTCCCAGATCAGGTGGCGCGCCTGCGGGTCGAGGCCGGTGGTCGGCTCGTCGAGGAACAGCAGGTCGGGATCGTTCACCAGCGCGCGCGCCAGCGTCAGGCGCCGCTTCATGCCGCCCGACAGCGTGTTGATCTTGGCGTCGGCGCGGCCGGCCAGCCCGGCGAACTCCAGCAGGCGCGGGATGCGGCTGCGCACCTCGCGCTCCTTCATGCCGAAGTAGCGGCCGTACACCAGCAGGTTTTCCGCCGCCGTGAAGTCCGGATCGAGGTTGTCCATCTGCGGCACGATGCCGACGCGCAGCCGTGCTTCGCGCGCGCGCTCCGGCACGGGCAGGCCGCAGAGGCGAATCTCGCCGGCATCCGGCGCGGTGAGGCCGAGGGCGCAGCGCAGCGTGGTGGTCTTGCCGGCACCATTGGGGCCGAGCAGGCCATAGCACTCGCCGCGGCGCAGCTCGAAAGTCAGTCCCGCCAGCACGGCGGTGTCGCCGTAGGATTTATGCAGTCCCTGGACGCTCAATACCCCGGATCCAGGGGTGGGCACTAGTGTTTCCATTGAGCCTCGATGATGCGCCGGATCACGTGCAGCTTGCGGTGGAAGAAGTGGTCGGCGCCGGGCACCAGGGTCACCGGCAGTTCGAGCGGCAGCGCCCAGGCCAGCACGTTGACGAGCGGCACCGTCTCGTCGAGGTCGCCGTGGATGACGATCGTGTCCGGCGCCACCGCCTCGGTGACATAGCTGCGCGCGCCCTCGACGTAGCCTGAAGCGGTGCCGACCAGCACCAGGCGTCGCGCCGGGTCGCCGGCCTCGGCGAGCTGCTTCGCCAGGCGGGTGACAACGTAGGCGCCGAAGGAGAAGCCGCCGAGGAAGAAGGGCAGTTCCGCGCCGAAGCGGCCGCGTGCGTAGGCATGCACGGCGGCGAGGTCGCCGGTCTCGGCGATGCCGTGTTCGTGCTCGCCCGTAGAGGCGCCGACGCCGCGGAAGTTGGGGCGCAGCGTGGCGCAGCCGAGTTCGCGGAAGGTGCGCGCCAGCGTGGTGACCACCTTGTTGTCGGCGCTGCCGCCGAAGAGCGGATGCGGGTGGGCGACCAGCGCAATCCCTGTCGGTGCAGGCGGCGCCTCGACGAAGACCTCGATGGCGCCGGCCGGGCCGTCGAGCAGGATCCGCTCGTGCTTCGACATCAGTCTATTTTCAGACGCTCGACGACCTTGCCCTGGGCCAGGTGCGACTCGACGATTTCGTCGATGTCTTCCTGGTCGACGTAGGTGTACCAGACCGCCTCGGGGTAGACGACGATCACCGGCCCCTTCTCGCAGCGGTCGAGGCAGCCGGCGCTGTTGATGCGCACCTTGCCGGCGATCTTATCGCCCATCGCCTTGACCTTGTTCTTGCAGTAGTCGCGCATGGCCTGGGCGCCGTGGCTGTTGCAGCACATCTCGCCGGGCGCGCGCTGGTTGGTGCAGAAAAACACGTGGTGCTTGAAATAGCTCATGTCAGCCTCTCCGTCGATCGAGCAATTATCCCTCGGGGATTTCCTTTGGTCATAGTTCGTCGTATTTCTTCGCGTTGCCGCGCGCCTTGTCCACGGGGTATTTCAGCGCGTTCTTCTCGATCTTGTCGCGGGCGGCGGCGATCAGGTCGAGGTCGAGCGCGTCGGCCAGCTCGACGAGATAGATCAGCACGTCGGCCAGCTCGTCGCGGATCTTCCCGCGCTTGCCGTCCTGCGGGGACTGGTGCCAGCTCTTGTTTCCGTGGTACTGACTTTCCTCCGGCGTCAGCCACTGGAAGTGCTCGGCCAGCTCGGCCGCCTCGACGATCAGCGCCATGGCCAGGTTCTTCGGCGTGTGGTAGCGGTCCCACTCGCGCTCGCGCGTGAAGGCGCGCAGCTTGTCGCGCAGTTCGATGAGGGGATCGGCGCTCACGAATGTTCTCCGGTACGGCCGCGCGGCAGCATCAGGTAGGGCAGCGCGGCGAACGGCCACAGGCTGGAGACCAGCTTGGTGAGGCCGTTGAA
>JAEHDO010000261.1 GCA_016880375.1 Betaproteobacteria bacterium
AGGACGGCGTACAGGCGCAAGCCGCTGCCCCAGGCCAGCCCCGCCGCCAGGGCGACGCTCTGAACTGAATCCACGATAGCCTGCGCCAGCGCCGAAGGGGCGTTGCCTTCGGCTATTTTCCGGCAGGACCCGAACCGCGCACCTTGCCGTAGATCATCAGCAACACGATCGCCACAATGACGCTGGCGATGAAACCCGCGCCCTCGCCGGCACGATACCAGCCCAGATACTGGCCGATCACCCCGGCCAGAAACGATCCCGCAATGCCGAGGAGAATGGTCATGATGAATCCCATGTTCTCCTTGCCGGGATGCAGGAACTTGGCGATGACGCCGATCACCAGGCCCAATACGATTGTCCAGAATATTCCCATGGCGGTCTCCTTATCCGTACAGGCAAGGCATGTTAGCGCATGACGCGCGAGATCGGCAGGCCGCCCGGAACGCTCAGACGCCCCAGGTCACCGGCACTGCTTCCTTCAGCGAGTATTCCAGCAATTCGATCAGCGGCACGGCGCGGCGGGCCAGGCTGACGTGCTCGCGCTTGCCGCCCTCGGGGGTCTTCTCGAAGACGCGTTCGTCGTGGTCGACGATCGGCTTCTCGGCCTTGTCCTGCGCCACGGCGGCCTTCAGGTGGGCGATGGCCTCGGGCAGCTGCTCGGCGGTGACGATGCCCTTCTCGGCGGGATCCTTGCCCATGATTTCCATGAGGGCATACGCGACGTCGCCGAACATCATGACGTCGCCGGCGGCCCTGGATTTGAAGACGATCAGCATGGGTGAGGATTATACGGCGCGCTGATAGAATCCCGCTCATGAATACCCTCAAGCACCTTTTCGAGAACAACCGCGCCTGGGCCGAGCGCATCTCGGCCGAGGATCCGGCCTTCTTCGACAAGCTGTCCCACCTGCAGTCGCCGGAGTACCTGTGGATCGGCTGCTCCGACAGCCGCGTGCCGGCCAACCAGATCACCGGCCTCGCGCCGGGCGAGGTGTTCGTGCACCGCAACGTCGCCAACGTGGTGGTGCACACCGACCTCAACTGCCTCTCGGTCATGCAGTTCGCCGTCGATGTCCTGAAGGTGAAGCACATCATCGTCTGCGGCCACTACGGCTGCGGCGGCGTGCGCGCGGCGCTGTTCGGCGACCGTCTCGGCCTCATCGACAACTGGCTGCGCCACATCCAGGACGTGCGCGACAGGCACGCCGCCCTGCTGTCCCGGCTCGCCGACGAGGCGGCAGCCGACCGCCTGTGCGAGCTCAACGTCATCGAACAGGTCGCCAACGTGGCGCAGACCACCATCGTGCGCGACGCCTGGGAGCGCGGCCAGCAGCTCGCCGTGCATGGCTGGATCTACGGCCTCGCCGACGGGCGGCTGCGCGACCTGGGCATGACGGTGGAGCGCCTCGATGCGCTCTCATCGGTTCATCAGGCGGCGCTGAAGCAACTGGCATGACCCGGATCGCGACAGTCTACGTCGGCGGCATTCGCCCGCTGCCGCCGGAAGGCCATCCCTCGGGCATCTTCAAGCAGGCGGTGAACGGGCCGGTGCAACTTGGCCCGGAGGGCCTGGCCGGCGACGCACAGGCCGACCGCCGCGTGCACGGCGGGCCGTGGAAAGCGCTGCACCACTATGCCGCGGAGAACTACGCGCGGCTGGCGGCGGCCTTTCCGGACAAGGCGGAGCTGTTCGTGCCGGGCAGCTTCGGCGAGAACGTCTCGACCGCCGGCTGGGACGAGGACACGGTGTGCGTCGGCGACGTCTTCCGCATCGGCGCCGCCACGGTGCAGGTGAGCCAGCCGCGCCAGCCCTGCTGGAAACTGAACCATAAATTCGGCGAGGAGGAGCTGATGCGCTACGTCGCCGGGCACTGCGTCGCCGGCTGGTACTACCGCGTCCTGGAGGGCGGTGCGATCGCGGCGGGGGATGAATTTGAACTGATCGGGCGCAACCCCGAGCCGGTATCGCTGCGCCGGCTGTGGTTCGCGCACCGCGCGCACCGGCCCGATCCCGGGGAACTGGCGAGGCTGCGCGATATCCCGGGCCTGTCGCCGAACTGGGTGCAGAAACTCGACGATCGCCTCGAATGGCTCAAGAAGAACGGCTGAGATGAATCTCTGGCTGCGGGTTTTCCTGCCCTTCGCGGCGGGCTATTACCTCTCCTACCTTCTGCGCACGGTCAACGCCGTCATCGCGCCCGAGCTTTCGCGCGAACTCTCGCTCGCCGCCGCCGACCTCGGCCTGCTCACCAGCGCCTACCTGCTCGCCTTCGCCGCCTTCCAGATACCGCTCGGCCTGCTGCTCGACCGCTATGGCCCGCGCCGCGTCGAGGCCGGCCTGCTGCTGGTCGCCGCGGCCGGCACGCTGCTGTTCGCCCTCGGCCGCACGCCCGTCGAGCTGACTGTCGCGCGCGGCCTGATCGGCCTCGGCGTCTCGTCCTGCCTGATGGCGGCCTTCAAGGGCTTCGCGCAGAACTTCCCCGCCGAGCGCCAGGCCTCGCTCACCGGCGCCATCATGGCCTCGGGCGGACTCGGCGCGATCACCGCCAGCCTGCCGCTGGAATTCGCCCTGCCGCTCCTCGGCTGGCGCGGCGTCTTCCAGGGACTGACTTTTCTCCTGCTGGCCGTCGCGGCACTGATCTTCTTCTCCGTGCCGCAGCGCGAGGCGGGGGTTTCGCGCGACAGCCTCGGCGCCCAGCTGAAGGACGTCGCCGGCATCCTGGCGCACCGCGTCTTCTGGCGCTTCGCGCCGCCGATGACGCTCGTCACCGG
>JAEHDO010000262.1 GCA_016880375.1 Betaproteobacteria bacterium
GACGCCGAGGAGGTGGCGCCGGCGATGTCGCCCTGCTCGGCCAGCAGCACCTTGAGCCCGCGCCCGGCGGCGTCGCGCGCCAGCCCCGCGCCGTTGATGCCGGCGCCGACGATGAGCAGGTCGAAAACGGTTTCCGGGCTCGAAGTCACCCGGACATGTTACCCGGGGGCGAGCGGAAAAGTCAGCCTCACCGCCACGCCGCTGCCGTCGGGCAGATTGGCGGCGGCGATGCTGCCGCCGTGGAATTCGGCGATCAGGCGCGCGATGTAGAGGCCGAGGCCGAGGTGGGGCTCGCTGCCCCCTCGCTCGCTCCGCGCCGAGATCATCGATTCGAACAGCCGCCCGTGCACCTCGTCCGGAATCGGCGGGCCGGCGTTGATCACTGCGAGCCGGCAGGCGTCGCCGATCCGCGCCAGCTCGATGCGGATCGGCGATCCCGCGCGGCCGAAGTCGACCGCATTCGCCACCAGCTTGTCGAGCAGCTGCGCGAAGAGGTCGGGCGAACCCTCGACGGCAAGCGCTTGCGCCGGCGCCTGCAGCGCGAAGGCCTGCTGCGGGTAGGCGAGGCGGTAGCCGTTCACGCACTCCGCCACCACCGCGGCAAGGTCGAAGCGCTCGCGCGCCTCGCTGCTCAGGCTCTGCTCGAGGCGCGACGCCTCGCTCATGCGCGTGAGGATCTTCGACAGCCGCGCCAGGCCTTCCTCGGCCCGCTCGAGATAGACCCGCGCCTGCGCCGGATCCTGCTCGAGGCGCAGGTTCTCCAGCGAGGAGCGCACCACCGCGATCGGCGTGCGCAGCTCGTGCGACAGGCGCCCGGCCAGACTCTCCAGGTAGCCGTGGTGCTGGGCGAGCTTGGCCAGCACGGCGGAGAAGCTGCGCGACAGGTCGCCGATCTCGTCGCCCGCCTGCGAGCCCGCAGTCAGGCGCTTCAGCCGGCCGTGCGCATCCACCGCGCTCTCGGCCTCGTCGCGCAGCCGGCGGATGCGGTTCGACAAGCGCGTGGCGAAGCCGAGCAGCACGGCGGCGGCGAGCGCGAACACCACGATGGTGGTGAGCAGCAAGCGCTCCAGCGCCTGGCTGCGCACCGAGAGGATGGAATGCGTGGTCTCCTCGACGACGACGGCGCCGACCACGTTGTCGCGGCTCCAGATCGGATGCGCCGCCGAGACGATGACGGCGCGGCCGTCGGCGCTGTTGCGCACGCGCGTTGCCGGCGCGCCGAGCAGGGCGCGCGTGATCTCGCGGCCGGCGGCGAGCACGTCCTCGTCGAGCGCCTCGTCGAAATCCTCGTCCGGCCGCGGCACGATGCGGGCGAGGATGTCGCGCCACAGGCGCGCGGCGCCCTCGCCGCCAGCGTTCTCCGCCGGCAGCTGCGGCTTCAGGCTGCCGGCCAGCGCCAGCAATTTGAGTTCGCGGTTCACCACCCAGATGCGCGCCGTCGAACGCTCCAGCCCGCGCAGGATGGCGCTGATTTCCGCCACCGACTGCTGTTCCGACATCACCGACTCGCGGCCGATCTCCTCGACCACCACCGGCTGCCCGCTCCTGTCCGCCCGCTCCGCCGCCTGCCTCAGGCTGTCTTCGGCCGCGCGCCGCGCCGCGTCGTTCTGCGCCGGCTTGACGCGCATCAGCTGCGGCCGCTCGTGCAGGGCGGTGGCCACCGCGCGCGCCGTCGCCAGCAGCGCCTGCTGCTGCGCTTCCAGCAGGAAGCCCTCCATCTCCTGCACGTAGCGGTAGCCGACCCAGGGCAGGGCGAGCAGGGTCAGCGCGACGAGCGCCAGTTTCAGGCGGAGGGTGATGCGGAAGTTCATGCCTTCCAGCGGTAGCCCATGCCGTACACCGTGTCGATGCGGTCGAATGCCGGATCGGCGGCCTGGAACTTGCGGCGGATGCGCTTGATGTGGGAGGTGATGGTGCCCTCGTCCACCACCAGTTTGGCATCGTGCATGAGCTGGTCGCGGTCCTTCACGTGGCCGGGAAACTTCGCCAGGGTGTGC
>JAEHDO010000263.1 GCA_016880375.1 Betaproteobacteria bacterium
CGAGCAGGGGCGGGGTCAATGTATAGAAGAAGCGCTCCTGGCGGATGTGGTCGAGCATGCGACGGACGACGGCTTCGCCTCCTCCCGACTCGCGTCGCCATTGCTCGGCGAGCGCCCGGGTACGGGGATTGTTGGCGGGCAGCCTGAGGTGGTTATCGATGCTGGCAGCCGCGTCATCGATGCCCTGCACGTGATCGGGATAGGATTTCAATTCGTAGCGGATGCGGCTGCGTACCGGCGTTTTCGACAGCACTTGATATTCGTGCGAGAGGATTGCGCCGGGCGGCAGCGAGCCGGGCATTTCAAGGACGAACAGCCAGTGTTTGTTGTGCGGTTCAAGGGTGACCGTATAGCGGAAGTTCGGGCCGGATGCCGTATCGGGGAGGCTGACTTTTACCTGTCGCGGGCCGGCGCGCCAGGTGCTCCCGTCGTACAAGCTCAGCACCGGTCCGCGCCAGTACAACTTGTGTTTAGGCGGGAGTTCCCCATCGAACTTGGCGCGGAAGGCGATTTCGCCGGACAGGCTCAGGTTGCTGATGGAACCCGGCGACATAGCGTCCGAGAGGCCGCTCATGCCACTGTAGGCATCGATCGGCATTCCCCAGAGGGGGCCTTGCACACGCGGAAAGAGCAGGAACAGCACGAGCATGAAGGGCGCGGCCTGCGCCAGCATGAGCGCGGACAGTCGCAAATTTGCGGCAGCGGGCAGGCCGGCGTTCGCCAGGCTGGCCAGCGCAGCGGTGATGGCAACCAGAGCGGCCAGGGTGAAGCCGGCGACATCGAGCCCTTGCGCGTTGAGGAAGTGGGTGAGGAGCAGGAAATAGCATAGGAAGACGACGGCCAGGCCGTCGCGCATCCGGCCCATCTCCAGCAGCTTGAGAACGAGAAAGAGAATGAGCAGCGCGATGCCCGGATCCTTGCCGAAAAACTGGCGATAGGTGAGGAAAACGCCGACTGAGCCGGCCACGACGAGAAAACTCAGCAGCCAGCGGGGTGGCAGTGCGGCGCGACGCCACCAGATTGCCACCCGCCAGGCGAGCGCCATACCAGCGCCGGCAGTCAGCCAGACCGGAGCATGCTCGATATCGGGCACAAGCGTCAGGACGGCGCAGGCGAGCAGCCATAGTTCCTGGTTGCGGGCCAGGGGGGGGCTTTCGCGCCTAGCTGCCATGCAGGGCCAGCGCCTCCAGGCAATCCTGCAACTGTCGTGCGCCCTGGCCTAGCGGAATTGCTTTGCCTGGCAGACTCAGTCCGTATGCCAGGCCCTGGGCATGGGCATTGAGGAGCCACCGCGTCAGGCGCGACAGGCGCGCCTCGATGCCAAGACCAGTCGGCAATGCGTCCCAGTCAAGCCAGACTTGTGTTGTGCTGGCGCCGGTGAATTGCTTGGTGAGCAGTGGCTGCTCTCGCGCCACCGCCTTCCAGGCGACGTGGCGCGGCGAATCGGCCGGCTGGTGCGTTCGCAGGCCGGAGAAGTCCTCGGTCCCCTGACCGGCGCGTGAACCGTCCGATTCGCCTGTTGCCAATAGCGGAAGAGGCGGCGCGAATGTTTCGGGCCGGGGATAGACGAGACAGCGCATATCCGGCTCGACATAGCTCCAGGCGCGAACCAGGCACAGGGGGTAGTGCGTGTCCAGCGTGATGCGGCCAGGACGAAACCAGCCACGTTGCCGGGCGTGAATCGGCAAGCCGATCGACGTGGTGGCCTCCGCAGCCAAATCGCTCATGACCGTCTGCCTGCCTTCGAAATTCAGACGGATAGCACAGCGGCCTTGTTTGCGCCGGTTATGTAATTGCAGGCCGAAATGCGCCAAATCTCCGGCGAAGACAGGTTCGACGCGGCCCGGTGATATCTCGATCTGCACGAGGTTGCGAAAGGTGTGCAAAAGCGCCACCAGCCCGAGACCCGCAAGCAGGAAAACCAGGGCGTAGCCGAGGCTCAGGTTGTAATTGATGGCACCGATCAACATGAGGCCAAGCGCTGCAGCATAGGTCAATCCCGCTTTGGTGGGCAGGACATAGACACGGCGCTGGGTCAGGACGATCGGTGCGGGTTCCGGGCCATGAAGACGGAACAGCCAGCGTTTGAACGATGCGACGGCCTGCATATCCCTATGGGATTGGCACTTCGCTGACCAATGCCGCGGCAATGTCGGCGGAGGAGGAGGCCGGCGCGCCGCTGGCCGGATGGAGGCGATGTCCTGCCACGGCTGGCAGCACCGCCTGGATGTCCTCCGGCAAAACCAGATCGCGGTGGTCGATCAGGGCCCAGGCGCGCGCGGCGCGCAGCAAAGCCAGAGCAGCGCGCGGGCTGAGCCCGGTCTCGTAATCCGGCGAGAGTCGCGTGTGTTCGGCAATAGCCTGCGCGTAGGCGACCAGCGCTTCGGAGACATGCACCTCCCGGGCTGCCCGCTGGAGTTCGATCAGTTCGCCAGACTCCATGCAGGAGGTCAGGGAGGCGACCATGTCGCGCCGGTCGGCACCGGCCAGGAGTTCGCGCTCGGCTGCCTGGTCCGGGTAGCCCATCTCGATGCGCATCAGGAACCGATCGAGCTGGGATTCCGGCAGCGGGAAAGTGCCGATCTGGTGATAAGGGTTCTGCGTGGCGATCACGAAGAAGGGATCGGGCAGGGCGCGCGTTTCGCCTTCGCTAGTCACCTGGTGTTCCTCCATCGCCTCGAGCAGGGCGCTTTGCGATTTCGGCGTGGCGCGATTGATCTCGTCCACCAGAATCATCTGGGCGAAGATCGGGCCGGGATGGAACTGGAAGCCGCCCGAGTTGCGATCGTAAATCGATACGCCGATGATGTCCGCCGGCAGCATATCGGCGGTGCATTGGATACGGTGGAAGTTCAGTCCGAGCAATTTCGCCAGGACATGGGCCAGGATGGTCTTGCCTACGCCTGGCAGATCCTCGATGAGCAGATGCCCGCGTGCGAGAATGCAGACCAATGCAAGGCGAATCTGGCGTTCCTTGCCCAGCACGATACGGCCGGCATGGCGGATGGCTACGTCTATCGGGGAAGTAGGCATGGGGGAGGCGGAAACTTGACTTGAGGCAGATGCTGCAATCGGTGGATAATGGCGGCAGTAAAGACATTCTATTGCAATTTCATCCCGAAAAGACCCGGCGAGGATCGGGGTTTCAAATGGCCACCGCCTTCATTACCCATCGCGACTGCTGGTTGCACGACATGGGCGCCCATCATCCGGAATGTCCGGAGCGCCTGTCTGCCATCAGCGACCGGCTGATTGCCGCCGGCTTGGACATGTATCTTTCGTTTTATGACGCGCCGCTGGCGACGCTGGAGCAGATTGCGCGGGTCCATCCACCCGAGTATGTGCGCGGCATCGCCGACAGTGCACCACAGAGCGGCATCGTCCATCTCGATCCGGATACCGCCATGAGTGCGGGCACATGGCAGGCAGCGCTGCGTTCGGCGGGCGCCGGCGTGCTGGCAACGGACCTGGTTATGTGTGGTGAGGTGGAGAACGCCTTCTGCAGCGTGCGGCCGCCGGGGCATCACGCCGAACGCGCCAAGGCGATGGGTTTCTGCTTCTTCAACAACATTGCCATCGCCGCTACCCATGCGCTTGAGGCGCATGGGCTCGAACGGGTGGCAGTGGTCGACTTCGACGTTCATCACGGCAATGGCACCGAGGATATCTTCGCCAACGATCCGCGTGTCCTCATGGTCAGCACCTTCCAGCACCCCTTCTATCCGTACAGCGGGACGGAGGCACCGGCTATGAACATGGTGAATGTGCCGGTGCCTGCAGGAACGCGCAGTGATGGCTTCCGGGCGGCCGTGGAGAACGCATGGCTCCCGGCGCTGCGGCGCTTCGCCCCGGAAGCGATCTTCATTTCCGCCGGATTCGATGCGCATTATGAGGATGACATGGCTTCGCTTGGTCTTGTCGAGTCCGATTACGCCTGGGTGACCCAACAACTCAAGGCGGTTGCTGCCGATTCGGCGCAGGGGCGAATCGTCTCGATGCTCGAAGGCGGCTATGCCTTGTCCGCCCTGGGGAGGAGCGTGACGACCCATGTCAAGGTTCTGGCCGATTTGTAAGCGAGGGGAACTGTAACCTCGCAAGGGTGTCAACAATTGCCAACCCTTTCATTTCTTTGCGGAACTGTTGTCCGTCTAGTAAAATTCAAAGTTTTAGTGTTCGCGTGATTCCATGATCCAAGGCTCAATTGTCGCCATTGTCACGCCCATGCGGGCGGATGGCAGTCTGGACTATCCCCGGCTCAAGTCCCTGGTGGATTTTCACGTCGCAGAGGGGACCGACGGCATCGTCATCGTCGGCACGACCGGCGAATCGCCCACCGTCGATGTTGAAGAACATTGC
>JAEHDO010000264.1 GCA_016880375.1 Betaproteobacteria bacterium
ATGTTGATGATGCGGCCGGGGAATTTCTCGCATAGTTCCGGCGGCAGGATCTGCATGTAGCGCGCCAGCACCATGATGTCGCCGCGCGCTTCCTCGAACAGGCGCGCCACCTCGGCACAGGCCTCGCGCTTGCTCTCGGCCGTCACCGGCACGTGGTGGAAGGGGATGCCGTGCCACTCGACGAAGCCGCGGAAGGTTTCGTGGTTGGAAATCACGCAGGGAATCTCGACGTCGAGCTCCTTCGACTGCCAGCGCGCCAGCAGGTCGTAGAGGCAGTGTTCCTGCTGCGAGACGAGGACGACGAGACGCTTCTTCCCTGCGGAATCGGCAATGCGCCAGTCCATCCTGAATTCGTCGGCGATCGGCTGGAAGCGGCGGCGGAATTCGGCCAGGTCGAAGGGCAGCGAATCGGCCTTCATCTCGATGCGCATGAAATAGAGGCCGGCCTCGTCGTCGGCGTGGTGGCTGGTCTCGAGGATCCAGCCCTGGTTGTCGGCGATGAAGGTGGCGACGCGGGCGACGATGCCGACGCGGTCGGGGCAGGCGGCGGTCAGGGTGTAGCGGCGTTGGGCGTGCACGGTCACTCCGATTTTTCCAGTTTTTCCTGTGCGGCCATCCAGGCGGATTCGATTCCCGCCAATTCGCCCGCCACCTCGGACTGCCGCTCCTGGCAGGCCTGCAAGTCGCTCTTGTCCGGCGACCGATACAACGCCGGGTCGGCCAGGCGGGCGTCGAGCTTGCGCTTTTCCGCCTCCAATTGTGCCATGCGTTTTTCCAGTTGCTCCACTTCCTTTGCCAGGGCGCGCGATTTGCCGGAGGGCTTGCGCTCGGGCGCAGCCGCAGCCTGTTTCGCCGCCTCGGGGCGACTGACTTTTATCGCGTCGGCCTGGTCGAGCCACTTGCGGTAATCGTCGAGGTCGCCGTCGAAGGGCTTGAGGCCGCCGTCGGAAACCAGGCAGAAGCTGTCGCAGGTGGTGCGCAGCAGGTGGCGGTCGTGGGAGACCAGCACCATCGCGCCTTCGTATTCCGACAGCGCCAGCGTCAGGGCGTGGCGCATCTCCAGGTCGAGGTGGTTGGTCGGCTCGTCGAGCAGCAGCAGGTTCGGCTTTTGCCAGATGAGCAGGGCCAGCGCCAGGCGCGACTTCTCGCCGCCCGAGAAGGGGCCGACCGGGGAAGTCGCCATCTCGCCGTGGAAGTTGAAGCCGCCGAGGTAGTTGCGGAAGTCCTGGTCGCGCGTGCGCGGGTCGAGGTGGTTCATGTGCCAGAGCGGGCTCTCGTCCGGGCGCAACTGCTCCAGCTGGTGCTGGGCGAAGTAGCCGATCTTCAGCCCTTTGCCCTCGCGGCGGTCGCCTGCGAGGGGCTGCGATTCCCCGGCGAGCAGGCGGATCAGGGTGGACTTGCCGGCGCCGTTGCGGCCGAGCAGGCCCAGGCGCTCGCCCTTGCGCAGGGTCAAAGTCAGTCCCTGCAGCACGGCGACGTCGCCGTATCCCGCCGCGGCGTCCTCCAGCATGAGCAGCGGATCGGGGCTGCCGAGCGGCTCGAAGAAGCGGAACTCGAAGGGCGTGTCGACGTGGGCGGCGGTGACTTCCTCCATGCGCGCCAGCGCCTTGATGCGGCTCTGCGCCTGGCGCGCCTTGGTGGCCTTGGCGCGGAAGCGCTCGATGTAGCTCTTCAGGTGGGCGACCTCGCGCTGCTGCTTGACGTACATCGCCTGCTGCAGCGCCAGCTGCTCGGCGCGGGCGCGCTCGAAGAAGCTGTAGTTGCCGGTGTAGAGCTTGAGCCGGCGGCCCTCGATGTGGGCGATGTGGCTTACCACCGCGTCGAGGAAGTCGCGGTCGTGCGAGATCATCAGCAGGGTGCCGCGGTAGGCGCGCAGCCAGCCTTCCAGCCAGATCACCGCGTCGAGGTCGAGGTGGTTGGTCGGCTCGTCGAGCAGCAGCAGGTCGGAGCGGCACATCAGCGCC
>JAEHDO010000265.1 GCA_016880375.1 Betaproteobacteria bacterium
GTGCACATCGCCGCTGGTCTTGTCGCGGTAGCCGATCAGGTGGAAGTCGCCGTGGTTGCAGGAGACGTCCTTTTCGGCGATGCGCTCGACCAGCGTCTCGTTTTCGTTGCGGTAGTGGATCAGGTCGGCGATGGCGCCGATCTTCAGGCCGTGCGTTTTGGCGAACTCGATCAGGTCGGGCAGCCGCGCCATGGTGCCGTCGTCCTTGAGGATCTCGCAGATCACCGCCGCCGGCTCGCAGCCGGCCAGCTGGGCGAGGTCGCAGCCGGCCTCGGTGTGGCCGGCGCGCACCAGCACGCCGCCGTTCTGCGCCATCAGCGGGAAGATGTGGCCGGGCTGGACGATGTCGGTCGGCTGCGCGCGCTTGGCCACCGCCGCCTGCACCGTGCGGGCGCGGTCCTGCGCCGAGATGCCGGTGGTGACGCCCTCGGCCGCTTCGATGGAGAGCGTGAAGGCAGTGCCGTGCGGCGAGCGGTTGTCGCGCACCATCAGCGGCAGGTTGAGCTGGCGGCAGCGCGCCTCGCTCAGCGTCAGGCAGATCAGGCCGCGGCCGTGCTTGGCCATGAAGTTGATCGCCTCGGGCGTGACGTACTCGGCGGCCAGCACGAGGTCGCCCTCGTTCTCGCGGTCCTCCTCGTCGACCAGCACGACCATGCGGCCGGCGCGGATGTCGGCGACGATGTCCTGAATGGGGGAAAGGGCGGTCATGCTTGTACCTCTGCGCTCATCATGCGCTCGATGTAGCGGGCAACCAGGTCGATCTCGAGATTGACCCGGCTGCCGGCCTTCAGGTGCCGGAGCGTCGTGACGGCGACGGTGTGCGGAATCAGGTTGATGGAAAAGTCAGTCTTGTCGACACGGTTCACCGTCAGGCTGACGCCGTCCACCGTGATCGAGCCCTTGCGCGCGATGTACTTCGCCAGCGGCTTCGGCGCGCGGATGACCAGTTCGTGGCTCTCGCCGATGCGCTCGAACTTCAGCACCTCGCCGACGCCGTCGACATGGCCGGTGACGAGATGCCCGCCGAGGCGGTCGGCCAGGCGCAGCGCCTTCTCCAGGTTCACCTCGCCGGGCGCGTCGAGGCCGACGGTGCAGTCCAGCGTCTCGCGCGAGACGTCCACCTTGTAGATGGCGCCGGCCTTCTCGATGACGGTCAGGCAGACGCCGCCGTGGGCGATCGAGTCGCCCAGGGCCACGTCGGCCAGGTCGAGTGCGGGCGCTTCGACGGTCAGGCGCAGGCCCTTCTCCAGGGCTTGCAGATGGGTGATCCTGCCGGTGGCGGCAACGATTCCGGAAAACACAGGAGATACCAGGGAATAACGGGAAGCGGGGATTCTACCGCAAACCGCTACTTGCCGACGGCTCCGAGCACCTTGAGGAAGCTGTCCGCCGGCTGGTAGCCGACGACGCGCGCGCCGGCGATTTCCTTGCCCGCGCCGTCGAAAAAAATGATGCCGGGCGGGCCGAACAGGCCGAAGCGCTTCAGGAGCGCCTTGTCCTCGTCGCTGTTGGCGGTGACATCCACCTGCAGCAGGGTCATCCGGCGCATCTGCGCCGCCACGCGCGCATCCGCGAAGGTGTACTTCTCCATCTCCTTGCAGGAGACGCACCAGTCGGCATAGAAGTCCAGCATCACCGGCTTGTCCGCCGCGGCGAGACGGGCATCCAGCTCGGCGACGGTCTTCACGCGCTCGAAGGCGACATGCTCGCCCGGCGTCGTTGCGCTGCGCAGGAAGCCGAGCGGGGCGAGCGGATCGCGGCTGCCGCCCACCGCGCCGACCACCAGCGAGGCGCCGACGAGCAGCAGCACCATGCCGACGCCTTTCCAGAAGCGCGCCCAGTTGTGCGCGTGCGGCGGCAGCGGGTCGAGCGCGCGCAGGAAGATCGCCGAGCCGATGGCCAGCGCGCCCCAGGCGCCGAGGTGCGCCCAGGCCGGCAGCACCGGCGAGACCAGCCAGATGGCGAGTCCCAGCAGCAGCACGCCGAAGAACTTCTTCACCGAATCCATCCACGGGCCGGTGTGCGGCAACAGCGAACGCGTCGACACGCCGACGATCACCAGCGGCACGCCCTTGCCCA
>JAEHDO010000266.1 GCA_016880375.1 Betaproteobacteria bacterium
GCTCCGAGCAGACACTGTCCGACTATCTCAAGGCTGAGAACGTCGTCGCCATCGCCGGCATCGATACGCGCAAGCTGACGCGCATCCTGCGCGAGAAGGGCGCGCAGAACGGCTGCCTGATGAGCGGCGAGGTTGATGAGGAAAAGTCAGTCCCTGCAGCACGGCGCTTTCCCGGCCTGGCCGGCATGGATCTGGCCAAGGTGGTCAGCGCCGCCAAGTCCTATGCCTGGTGCGAGGGCGAGTGGGCGCTCGGCAAGGGCTATGTCACGCCGGAATCCTCGCGTTTCCATGTTGTCGCTTACGACTACGGCGTCAAGCGCAACATCCTGCGGATGCTGGCGCAAAGGGGCTGCCGCGTCACCGTGCTGCCGGCCCAGGCCCCGGCGGCCGAGGCGCTGGCGCTGAATCCGGACGGCGTGTTCCTCTCCAACGGCCCGGGCGATCCCGAGCCCTGCGATTACGCCATCGCCGCCATCCGCGAGATCCTGGCGCGCGGCATCCCGACCTTCGGCATCTGCCTCGGCCACCAGTTGATGGGACTGGCGTCCGGCGCGAAGACAGTGAAGATGAAGTTCGGCCACCACGGCGCCAACCATCCGGTGAAGGACGTCGACACCGGCCAGGTGCTGATCACCAGCCAGAACCACGGCTTCGCCGTCGATGCCGCTACCCTGCCGGCGAACCTGCGCGTGACCCACGTCTCGCTCTTCGACGGCAGCCTGCAGGGTCTGGCGCGCACCGATGTGCCGGCGTTCTGTTTCCAGGGCCATCCCGAGGCCAGTCCCGGCCCGCATGACGTGTCGTACCTGTTCGACCGTTTCATCAGGATGATGCAAGACAAGAAGACGCAACATGCCTAAGCGCAGCGACATCCACAGCATTCTCATCATCGGCGCCGGCCCGATCATCATCGGCCAGGCCTGCGAATTCGACTATTCCGGCGCCCAGGCCTGCAAGGCGCTGCGCGAAGAGGGCTACAAGGTCGTCCTGGTGAATTCGAACCCGGCGACCATCATGACCGACCCGGAGATGGCCGACGTCACCTACATCGAGCCGATCCACTGGACGGTGATCGAGAAGATCATCGCCAGGGAACGGCCTGACGCGCTGCTGCCCACCATGGGCGGCCAGACGGCGCTCAACTGCGCGCTGGATCTGGCCCGGCACGGCGTGCTGGAGAAATATGGCGTTGAGATGATCGGCGCCTCGCGCGAGGCCATCGACAAGGCCGAGGACCGCGAGAAGTTCAAGGCGGCGATGACCCGGATCGGTCTCGGCTCGGCGCGTTCCGCCATCGCCCACAGCATGGAGGAGGCGCTGCAGGTGCAGGCCGCCCTCGGCTTCCCGGCCATCATCCGTCCGTCCTTCACCATGGGCGGCAGCGGCGGCGGCATCGCCTACAACAAGGAAGAGTTCGTCACCATCTGCGAGCGCGGCCTGGAGGCCAGCCCGACCAAGGAACTGCTCATCGAGGAATCGCTGATCGGCTGGAAGGAATTCGAGATGGAGGTGGTGCGCGACCGCAAGGACAACTGCATCATCGTCTGCTCCATCGAGAACCTCGATCCGATGGGCGTGCACACCGGCGACTCGATCACCGTGGCGCCGGCGCAGACGCTGACGGACAAGGAATACCAGATCATGCGCAACGCCTCGATCGCCGTGCTGCGCGAGATCGGCGTCGACACCGGCGGCTCCAACGTGCAGTTCGCCATCAATCCGGCCGACGGCAAGATGGTGGTGATCGAGATGAATCCGCGCGTTTCGCGCTCTTCGGCGCTGGCCTCGAAGGCCACCGGCTTTCCCATCGCCAAGGTGGCGGCCAAGCTGGCCGTCGGCTACACGCTGGACGAACTGCGCAACGAGATCACCGGCGGCGCGACGCCGGCGTCCTTCGAGCCGTCGATCGACTACGTCGTCACCAAGGTGCCGCGCTTCGCCTTCGAGAAGTTTCCCCAGGCCAACGACCGCCTGACCACCCAGATGAAGTCGGTGGGCGAGGTGATGGCCATCGGTCGCACCTTCCAGGAATCCCTGCAGAAGGCCCTGCGCGGGCTGGAAACCAGCGTCTACGGCCTGGATGAGATCGAGGCCGACGAGGACGTCATCGAGCAGGAACTCGCCAATCCGGGCGCCGAGCGCATGTGGTACCTGGGCCAGGCCTTCCGCGACGGCATGAGCCTGGAGAAAATCTTCCAGCTGACCAGGATCGACCCCTGGTTCCTCGTCCAGATCGAGGACATCGTGCGCGAGGAGGCGGTGTTGGGCGGGCAGAAACTGCACGACCTCGACGCCGACGAGATGCGCCGCCTCAAGCGCAAGGGATTCTCCGACCGGCGCCTGGCGAAGCTGCTCGACAGCACCGAAACCGCCGTGCGCATGCACCGCCA
>JAEHDO010000267.1 GCA_016880375.1 Betaproteobacteria bacterium
ACTGACTTTGACCTGCATGCCGGCGCTCAACCCGAGTTTCGCCAGCGTGGCGGCGTTCATGCGCGCGGCGGGCGGCGCAGCATCGCGTGTCTTCTGCAGCGACGGTGCGCGGCGCGCCAGCGGATCGGCGAAATGGATCGGCACGTCTGCAATGCGTTGCAGGGCCGGCGCAGTCGACGCAAGGTTGATGGCGATGCCGTCGGCTTGATTGTTCAGCCTCTCGGCTACCGAGGCCGGCTTGCCGCCCAGCGCCTCGGCGCGCACGGTCTCGGAACTGTCGTGTTCAAAACCAGCCAGGCCGAGCAGGTTGCCCAGCACGCGCAGCACCTTCCAGGCCGGGCGCGTCTCGCCGAGCGGTTTTACCACGGCGTTGAAGCTCTGTACGCGGCCCTCGGTATTGATGAAGGTGCCGGAGGTCTCGGTGAATGGCGCGACCGGCAGGATGACGTGGGCGTAGTCGAGGGCGCGCGTCTTGAACGGCGTCATCGCCACCACGAGATCGGCGCCCTTCAGTGCGGCCAGCGCCTGCTGCGGGTTGGCGCAGTCGAGTTCGGGTTCGGCATGCAGGACGAAATAGGCCTTGCGCGGCTCGGCCAGCATGCGCGCGGCATTCAGGCCCGCCGCATTCGGCACGGCCTTGGCCAAATAGCCGCCGACCGAATTGGCTGCCTCACCGAGGTAGCCGAAGCGGGCACCGGTGAGGCCGGCGAGCTGCTGCACCAATGCATGCAGGGTCGCCGCCTGGGCATGCTGCTGGGCGAAGTTGCCGAGGAAGATCGCGCCCTTCTCGCCCGAGGCCAGGCTCTCGGCAATCTGCTTCGCCGCCGCGGAGGGCTGCACGCCCGCCAGCGCCGCATCGACGGCAGCGCCCTTCGCCTCGGCTGCCGCCTTGACGATGCCGGCGAGTTCCGTCGCCAGCGCGGAGGGCGCGACAATCGCCTTGGCATGGAGGTTGATGAGCTGATCGTCGTCGGCGACGTGCAGCAAGCTGACGCGGGTGGCTTTCTTCGCTGCCTGGCGCAGGCGCTGGGCCAGCAGCGGATGGTCCTTGCGCAGGAAGCTGCCGACCACCAGCACGCGGTCCAGCGCCGGGATGTCGGCGACGGGCAGGCCGAGCCACGGCGTCACGCCTTTCCCATCGAGGGAAAAGTCAGTCTGCCTGAGACGGCAATCGATGTTCTCCGAGCCGGCCGCGCGCACGAATTTCTGCAGGAGATGGATCTCTTCCAGGGTGGCATGGGGCGAGGCGAGCGCACCGACCGAGGCGGCGCCGTGCTCGCGCACGACGCGCTTGAGATCGGTGCCGATGAATTCCAGCGCCGTCTGCCAGTCGACCTCGCGCCATTCGCCGCACTGCCTGAGCATCGGCCGGGTCAGACGGGCATCGGAATTCAGCGCCTCGTAGGAGTAGCGATCCTTGTCGGAAAGCCAGCACTCGTTGACGTCCTCGTTCTCCAGCGGCAGGACGCGCAGCACCTTGTCGTGCTTGACCTGGACGATCAGGTTGGCGCCGAGGCCGTCGTGCGGGCTGACCGATTTGCGGCGCGACAGCTCCCAGGTGCGGGCGGCGAAGCGGAAGGGCTTCGAGGTCAGCGCGCCAACCGGGCAGAGATCAATGACGTTGCCGGACAGTTCGGAGTCCACCGTCTTCTCGATGAAGGGCATGATCTCGGCATGCTCGCCGCGGAAGGCCTGGCCGAGCTCCATCCAGCCGGCGATCTCCTGCGTGAAGCGGACGCAGCGCGTGCAGTGGATGCAGCGCGTCATGTCGGTCGAGATGAGCGGCCCGAGGTTCTTGTTCACCACCACGCGCTTCTCTTCCTGGTAGCGCGAGGCGCTCTGGCCGTAGCCCACCGAAAGGTCCTGCAGCTGGCATTCGCCGCCCTGGTCGCAGATCGGGCAGTCGAGCGGATGGTTGATGAGGAGGAACTCCATCACGCCCTTCTGCGCCTTGACGGCCGCCTCGGAGTGCGTGAACACCTTCATGCCGTTGGTGACGGGCGTGGCGCAGGCCGGCAGCGGCTTCGGCGCCTTCTCCACCTGCACCAGGCACATGCGGCAATTGGCGGCGATGGAGAGCTTCTTGTGGTAGCAGAAATGCGGGACAAAAATGCCGAGCTGGTGGGCGGCATCCATCACGGTGCTGCCGTCGGCCACCTCGGTTTTCCTGCCGTCGATCTCGATTTCCAGCATTTCTTTACGCTACCTTGAAGAAGCCGCTGCCCGCGTGCTGCACGTCATCGGGCACCAGGCATTTCCTGTTCTGGATGTGGTACTCGAACTCCGCGCCGAAGTGCTTGATGAAACTCTTCACCGGCATGGAGGCCGCGTCGCCGAGGGCGCAGATGGTGCGGCCCATGATGTTGTCGGTGACGCTGTTGAGCAGGTCGAGGTCCTCCGG
>JAEHDO010000268.1 GCA_016880375.1 Betaproteobacteria bacterium
GCGTCGATGCCGGAGTCCGAGGCGGCGACCATGCAGCGCACGCCGGAGACGGTGCCGATGCCGGCGACGAGGCCGCCGCCGGGCACGGTCTTCGCCGGATCGGGATTGTCCATGCACCAGCCGGCGACGGTGGCGAGCTCGAGAAAGGGCGAGCCGGCGTCGAGCGCCCGCGCCACGCGCTCGCGCGGCAGCAGCTGGCCGCGCTTGTCGAATACGGGTTTGGCTTTGGCCGAGGCGTCGCGCACGCGCTGCTCGAGCGCGCGGAAGTCGCCGATCAGGCGCAGCCAGGCGTCGCGGTTGGCGGCGAAGGCGGGAGAGGACGTGTCGAAATTCGATTCGAGGATGGGCATTACTCATCCACCATGAACTTCGGCGGCGCATACAGCGGGAAGCCGTTGTAGGCCTTCGAGCGCTTGTGCGGCACGAGCGGCCAGGTTGGTCTGGCATTCAATACGCCGCCGTCGATGCGGATCGTCGTGCCGGTGATGAAGGAGGCGGCTTCGGAGAGCAGGAAGACGATGGCGGCGGCGGCCTCGGACTCGGTGCCGAAGCGCTGCAGGGGGATCTTGCGCTTGAGCGTCTTCGCCCACTCCTGCACCTCGGGCGGATAGGTCTCGAAGCCGCTGGAGGCGATCCAGCCCGGCGCCACGGCATTCACGCGCACGCCGGAGGCGGCCCATTCGCAGGCGGCCGACTCGGTGAAGTTGACCATGCCGGCGCGCGCCGCGCCCGAATGCGCCATGCCGGGCATGCCGCCCCACATGTCGGCGCTCATGTTGACGATGGCGCCGCCATGCTTTTCCATCCAGTGCCGGTAGCACTCGCGCGCCATGAGGAAACCGCCGGTGAGGTTGGTGCGCACCACGGCGTCCCAGCCCTTCAGCGAGATGTCGCGCAGCGGCGCCGGGAACTGGCCGCCGGCGTTGTTCACCAGGCCGTCGATGCGGCCGTGCTCGGCAAGCACGGCCTCGACGGTGGCGAAGACCTGGTCCTCTTCGCGGATGTCGCAGGGGTGGATGGTGGCGCTGCCGCCGGCGGCGGCGATCTCGCGCTGCACGGTTTCGAGCTTTTCCGGCTTGCGTCCGACCAGCGCGACTTTCGCGCCGAGGGCGGCGAGCTCATGGGCGGTGCAGCGGCCGATGCCGCTGCCGCCGCCGGTGACGACGACGCTTTGTCCGGCGAACAGGCCGGCGCGGAACACGGAGCGGTATTGCATGGTCTCTCCCCAGGCAGGCAGTGAACTGTATGCCAACCAAGCAGTTGCTTGGTGGATTATGGCGGGGCGCGGAGCGAAGCGCAAGCCGTGTTGCGCGCCCCTCCAGCCGAGCTTAGTATGAAGCGCCCCGACGGAGATTCCAAAATGAAAAAATTCTTGTTGTTCCTGGCCGTTTGCGCCGGCCCCGCGCTGGCCGGCGGCTCGAATTACGGCATCGTCCCCGGCGCCTTGCCGCAGGTGCAGGGCAAGGTGACGGAATGGCCGGTGCCGACGCCGAAATTCGCGCGCGATCCGGCGCCCGGTCCGGATGGCAATCTCTACATCGCCGTCATGGCCGGCAACCGCATCGCCCGCTTCGACACGCGGACGAAGACCTTCAGGGAGTGGGAGCTGCCCGACGGCGCGCGGCC
>JAEHDO010000269.1 GCA_016880375.1 Betaproteobacteria bacterium
CCGCCAGCCGCGCTTCGCTGCCCTCTCCCGTGCCGCGCGCCACCAGCACGCACAGTCCCGGCTTCGCGCCGCGGCCGACGCGGCCGCGCAGCTGGTGCAGCTGCGACAGGCCGAAGCGCTCGGCGTGCTCGATCACCATGAGCGAGGCGTTGGCGACGTCGACGCCGACCTCGATCACCGTGGTGGCAACGAGCAGCTGCACGCGTCCCGCGGCGAAGTCGCCCATCACGGCGGCCTTCTCCTCGCTCTTGAGGCGGCCGTGCACCAGGCCGACCTTCAGTTCCGGCAGCTCGGCGCGCAGGCGTTCGAAGGTGTCGACGGCGGTTTGCAACTGCAATTTCTCCGACTCCTCGATCAAGGGGCAGACCCAGTAGGCCTGGCGCCCTTCGGCGCAGGCGTCGCGGATGCGGCCGATGACCTCGTCGCGGCGCGCCTCCGACACCAGCTTGGTGAGCACGGGCTTCCTGCCCGGCGGCAGTTCATCGATGACGGAGACGTCGAGGTCGGCGTAGTAGCTCATGGCGAGCGTGCGCGGGATCGGCGTGGCGGACATCATGAGCTGGTGCGGGTTGGCGCCCTTCTCGCGCAAAATCAGTCGCTGGCGCACGCCGAAGCGGTGCTGCTCGTCGATGATGGCGAGGCCGAGGCGGCGGAAGTCGACCGCCTCCTCGATCAGCGCGTGGGTGCCGATGGCGAGCGGCGCTCGGCCTGATGAGATTGCTTCGGCCATCGCCGCCTTGTCCTTCTTCTTCAGGCTGCCGGAAAGCCAGGCGATCTCGAGTCCGAGCGGGGCCAGCCATTGCGAGAGCTTGCGCCAATGCTGCTCGGCGAGGATTTCGGTCGGCGCCATCAGCGCCGCCTGGTGGCCGTTCTCGACGGCCTGCAGCATGGCCAGCGCGGCGACCACCGTCTTGCCGCTGCCGACGTCGCCCTGCAGCAGGCGCTGCATCGGATGCCGCTCGCCGAGGTCGGCGGCGATTTCGCGCCAGACGCGCTGCTGCGCGGCGGTGAGCCTGAAGGGCAGCGCGGCGAGCAGCTTCTTCGTCAGCGCGCCTTTGGCCGGCAGGGCCGGCGCGGTCTTGGCGCGGCGCGCTTCGTGTGCGCGGCGCAGCGAGAGCTGCTGGGCGAGCAGCTCGTCGAACTTGATGCGCCGCCAGGCCGGATGCGCGCGGTCGGAGAGTTCGGCCAGGGAGATGGCGGGCATCGGGTGGTGCAGCAGGCGCACGCTGTCCTCGAAGGATGCGAGAGGCAACTGCTTGCGCAGCGTCTCGGGCAGGGTGTCGGCGAGGTCGGCCTGTTTCAGCGCGAGGTCGATGCATTTGCGCAGCGCCAGCTGCGAAAGGCCGGCGGTGGTCGGATAGATCGGCGTCATCGCCTGCGGCAGCGGCTCGTCCTCGCCGACCAGGCGATAGCGCGGGTGCACCATCTCGTCGCCGAGGAAACCGCCGCGCGGCTCGCCGAAAATCCGCAACCTTCTGCCGGTGGCCAGCTGCTTCAGCTGGCTGCCGTAGAAGTTGAGGAAGCGCAGCACCAGTTCGCCGCCGGCGGCATCCTGCACGCGCACCACCAGCTGGCGGCGCGGGCGGTAG
>JAEHDO010000270.1 GCA_016880375.1 Betaproteobacteria bacterium
AGAGCCAGTCGATGCCCTGCTGGTAGTTCTGGTTGAGGCGCACCTCGACGATGGTGGCCTCGATCATCACCTGGCGCCGCGCCGAGGAAAGCACCTGGTCGAGGAATCCCTGGATCTTCTCGTGCTGACGCCCTGTGGCGCGAACCAGCATGACGCCGGTTTCGGGATTGACCATGACGGAGGCGGCCTGCAGCGTTTCATATTCCTTGCCGGCAGCGGACTGTGGTTGCGGCTGCGGGGCAATCTGAACCTGGATCTGGGAGGGCTGCGCGGCCGCGCCCCCTGCAGCGGGGGCCGCGGCACCGGCCGCGGCCGCGGCCTGTTCCTGTCCTTCGGCCACCCGGCGCTTGACGATGATTTCCTTGTCGGTCTCGCGCAGGATGTCCTTGACGTTCTTCTCCAGCGTTTCCCAGAAACGGTTCTTGGCGACGTTGTCCACCTTGGTCGAGGAGACGTTGCCGCTGGTGCCGCCGGCCGCCGCCCCCGCCCCGCCGGCGCCGGCGGCGGTCGGGCTGATGCTGGCGATCTGGGTGTTGATAGCGACGTTGCCGGTGGTGTCGCGCGACATGTTGACGTAGTCCACCTTGTAGGTGCGCAGGTAGGGCGAATCCGGCATCACCACCAGGTTGGGGCCGTCCAGCTCGAAGCGCATGTCCACCTGCTTGGCGATGCGGTTGAGCAGCTGCGGCAGCGTCTGGTCGATGGCATTCAGGGTCACCGTGCCGCGGATGCCGGGATGGATGTCGACGTTGATCTTGGCGTCGCGGGCGAGGGCGAAGAGCAGTTCCTCGACCTTCACGTCCTTGACGACGACGCTGTAGGTCTCGGTCTTGGGCGCGGCCTTGGGCTTGGGCAGGGCCGCGGATTGCTGCACCGGCTGCGGGATGCTCGACCTGGCGGCGGCAGGGACGCTGTCTGCGTTGATGTGTCCGCTGGAGGGCGGCTTGGCCTGGGGCAGCGCGCAGGACGCCAGCACGGTTGCAGCAAGCAGTGAAAGAGTCGTTGTTCTAGCGGTCATGGCGAGCCACGTGGTTGCGCCTCCTTGTCAGAGGTCGGGCGTTTCGAGCATAGCACATTAACATTATTTAGCAACTACCTGATTTTGATTATCTAATAGCAGGCATTTTGATTGTTGCGAATGTGCCACTGCAACATATTCAACTGCGCAACCTTTTAACCTGGCGCGGGTAGGGCCCATACAGCTTCAGGGCCGGCGGAAGATTGCCCAGGGCACTGATTGCCTCTGCCCGGGTAGGGTATTCGCCATAGATGACGCCCATGCGTCTGACCCCGCCGAATTCGACCGAATACACCCTGAGCTCGTCGGACTCGACCAGCCGTCCGGCAGTGTTGAGGAAATTCTCGAGGTGGCCGACGCTGCCGGCGTCGGTGCTCAGGAGCTGGATGAACCAGCGGCTGTCGCCGGCCGAGTCGAGCCATTTGCGGGTTGCCTCGAGGCGCTGCAGCGTCAGTGGCCCAAAGCGTGGCTGCCGGTCATTTTTTCTGGGGACGGCCTCGCTCTGGGCGGTGGCCGCAGCGGCGGCGCCGGCAGGGGCATCGGCCGGCTTGACGGGCGGCGGCGCTGTTGCGGCAGGGGCCGTATCGCTCGTCAAGGGGGGCGGCGCGGACGGTGTGTTGGCGGCGGCCGGCGGCAGTGACGGGGATTCCGGGGCAGCGGCGGCAGGGGGTGGGGCGACCGGGAGTGTCGCGGCGGCCGGTGCTGCGGAGATTTCGACCTGGGGCGACCCGCCCGAATGGTAATGGTAATAGGCTGCGATGGCGCCGATGATCAGGGCCGCTGCCGCGGCCCCGCCCAGCCAGGGGCCGAGGGGCGGCATGGAGGAACGACGGAAATCGGCGTCGCGGATGGCGGCCTTGACATGGGGGGCGGTGATTTCGTGGGTGTTGCCGGCGAAGGCGGCCAGCAATGACTTGTCGCAGAGGATGTTGACGCGCCGGGTCAGGCCCTGGGAGGCGGCGGAGATCTGCTTCAGCGCGGCCGGGGAGAAGACGTCGGGCCCCTTGAAGCCGGCGGCGCGCATGCGGAAGCTGATGTACTGGGCGATGTCGGAGCGCACCAGCGGTTCGAGCGTGAAGTTGTGGGTGATGCGCTCCTTGAGCTGGCGCATCTCGTTGCGGTTGAGGATGTCGTTCAGTTCGGGCTGGCCGAAGAGGACGATCTGCAACAGCTTGTGGCGGTTCGATTCGAGGTTGGAGAGCAGGCGGATCTCCTCCAGCGTTTCCGCCGGCATGGCATGCGCCTCGTCGATGAGGACAACGACCTGGCGGCCCTGCGCATAGAGGTCGATGAGGTGTTCCTGCAGGGCGCGCAGCACCGCGCTGACGCGATTGGTGGCGAGGTTGACCTGCAGTTCGTCGGCCAGGGCGAAGAGGATTTCTTCGCGCGACAGCGAGGGGTTGGCCAGATGGATCGTCACGACATGCTGCGGCAGGCGCTCCATCAGCACCCGGCACAGCATGGTCTTGCCGCTGCCGACTTCGCCGCTCACCTTGACGATGCCCTCGTCGTGGGTGATGGCATAGAGCAGCGCTTCCAGGGTGGCGCCGCGGTTGGCGCCTTCGAAGAAGAAGTCCGTGTGCGGCGTGATGCGGAACGGCGCCTCGGTCAGGCCGAAATGTTCAAGGTACATGATGCGGCGGTATCTCCCTTGTCTTGTATCTTATTCTGTCATGCCGTGCCGGAGGGGGCGTCCAGGTCCCGCTCCAGCACTTCCATGCGGTTGTACAGCGTCGTGCGGTTGACGCCGAGCAGCCTGGCGGCCTGGCTGACGTTGCCGTGGCTCAGCTTGAGCGCCGCCTGGATGTAGCCCTGCTCCCAGCGCAGCAGGGTGTCGTCGAGGTTGAACTGGCCGCGCTGCTGCAATTGGCGCAGGGCGATCTCGGCCAGCTCGTCGATATCCTGCGGCGGCAGCCAGGAAGAGGGCATCTCCTCCGTCCCCGTGTCGAACTCCTCCTCCAGTTCGGCCACGCCGACCGTCCGTCCCGGATGCTTGGTGGCAAGGCGGATGACGATGTTGCGCAGCTCGCGCACGTTGCCCGGGAAACCGTAGCTCCCCCAGCGCGCGAGGGCATCGTCGGCGAGTTCGAAGGGCAGTTGCCGTGCCTGCTCGGCATAAAAGGCGCGGTAGTGCCGCAGCAGCAGCATCTTGTCGTCGCCCATTTCGCGCAGGGGCGGCACGTTGATGGTGAAAACGGACAGGCGGTGATACAAGTCGGCGCGAAAGCGCCCCTCCCGCACTTCCTTGCGCAGGTCGCGGTTGGTGGCGGCGATGACGCGGGCGCCGCTGACGCGCTGCTGGGTTTCGCCGACGCGCTGGAATTCGCCGTTTTCCAGGACGCGCAGCAGCTTGGGCTGCAGATCGAGAGGGAGTTCGCCGATCTCGTCGAGAAACAGCGTGCCGTCCCTGGCGTCCTCGAAATAGCCGGACTTGGCCTGGAGTGCGCCGGTGAAAGCCCCCTTGGCATAACCGAACAGGGTCGGCTCGACCAGGGTCGGCGAGATGGCGGCGCAGTTGAGGGCGAAATAAGGCTTGTCGCGGCGCGACGTCAGGCGATGCAGGCAGCAGCTGGCGACAATTTCCTTGCCGCTGCCGGATTCCCCCTCGATCAGCACCGGGAAGGGCGAGTCGCCGTACTGCTTGATCTGGGCGCGCAGCTTCTGCATGGGCACGCTGTTGCCGAGCAGGCCGCAGGGATCCTCGACCGTCGCCGGCTGGGTGGCAAGCTCCGCCGACTGGAAGGCGTGTATCTGCAGCAGGATCTGCCGCAGATGTTCGGGGTCGGCCGGCTTGGCGACGAATTCGGTCGCGCCGAGGGCACGGGCGTGGCGCGCATTGGCTTCATCGTTCTGGCCCGACAGCACGACGATCCTGATGCCCGGGGAGTGGGCGAGCAGGTCGGAGATCAGGGCAAACCCCTCGTCAGGCAGGTGCGGCTGGGGCGGCAGGCCGAGGTCGACGAGAGCCAGTTGCGGCGTCGTGCCGCGGCTGCGCAACAGGCTGATGCAGTCGGCGCGGGAGCCGGCGGTGCTGATCGTGAATTCGCGCTTGAGGAAGAACGCCAGGGTGTCGATGATGAGCGGGTCGTCATCGACGATGAGAAGCGAAGGCTTGCGGGGTTCAGGGGTGGTCATGCCGACGCTTGCCTGGTCCTGAAAATCAGTATTTTCCACTATATCAGGCCCGGCCCGCGATCGACGTGCGCGATGTGCGAAATTTCACGGGGACGCCGGATTTGAGCCGATATCATGAGCATCCGCATCCGCTCTGCTAAAATGCACAGCTTCCAAAAACAGCCAAGCCTGCCTTCGTGCCGAACGAGCCTCTTGTCCAGATCAGCGACCTGAATTTCACCTATGATCGGCGGCCGGTGCTGACGGGCATCAACATGACGATCCCGCGCGGCAAGGTGGTCGCCATCATGGGGCAGAGCGGCTGCGGCAAGACGACCACCCTGCGGCTGATCGGCGGACAGCTCCGGCCGACCCAGGGCGAGGTGCGCTTCGACGGCAAGGCCGTGCATGAGCTGGATGCGAAGGGCCTGTATGCCATGCGCCGCCGCATGGGCATGCTGTTCCAGTTCGGCGCGTTATTTACCGATATCTCCGTTTTCGACAACGTCGCCTTCCAGATGCGCGAGCACAGCGATCTGACAGAGGCCATGATTCGCGACCTGGTGCTGCTGAAGCTGAATGCCGTGGGGCTGCGCGGGGCGCAGAACCTGATGCCGTCCGAGCTGTCTGGCGGCATGGCGCGCCGCGTCGCCCTGGCGCGGGCCATCGCGCTCGATCCGCTGCTGATGATGTACGATGAGCCCTTCACCGGGCTGGATCCGATCACGATGGGCATCATCGGGCAGATGATCCGCAAGCTCAACGACGCCTTGGGCGGCAGTTCGATCATTGTCACCCACGACGTGCAGGAGTCCCTGCAGATCGTCGATTACGTCTATTTCATGGCCGACGGCAAGGTGGTGGCCGAGGGTACGCCGGACGAGATCCGCGCCTCCGACAAGGCCTATGTGCACCAGTTCGTCTGGGGGGAGATGGACGGCCCGGTGCCCTTCCAGTATCCTTCGGCGCCCTATCGGGAACAGATCTACGGAGCGGCCCATGCTTGACCGCACGACCTCGGCCCTGCGCGGCCTCGGCCATCGCGTAACCTCGCGCATCTGGCGCCTGGGTTTCGCCAGCCGCTTTTTCCTTGCCACCCTGCTGTATTCGGGCACCAGCTTCCGCCGCTTCTTCCTCACCGTCCGGGAAATCTATTTCACCGGGGTGCAGTCGCTCATCATCATCCTGGTGTCCGGCCTGTTTGTCGGCATGGTGCTGGGGCTGCAGGGCTACGATACGCTCCAGCGCTATGGCTCCTCCGAGGCGCTCGGCATCCTGGTCGCCCTGTCCCTGGTGCGCGAGCTGGGGCCGGTGGTATCCGCCCTGCTGTTTGCCAGCCGCGCCGGATCGGCCATTACGGCCGAGATCGGCCTGATGAAGGCCACCGAGCAGCTGTCGGCGATGGAAATGATGGCGGTGAACCCGATCGCCCGCGTTGTCGCGCCGCGCTTCTGGGCCGGCGTGATCTCCATGCCGCTCCTGGCGGCGCTGTTCTCGGCCATGGGGATATTCGGCGGCTATCTGGTCGGCGTGGTGCTGATCGGGGTGGATGAAGGGTCGTTCTGGTCGCAGATGCAGGCGTCGGTCGATTTCCGCGAGGACATCGTCAACGGCGTCATCAAGAGTGTTGTGTTCGGCATCGTCGTATCCTGGATCGCCGTTTTCGAGGGCTATGATTCCGAACCAACCGCGGAAGGGGTATCCGGTGCGACGACGCGCACCGTTGTGACTTCTTCCCTGGCTATCCTTGCCGCCGACTTTATACTGACGGCGTTCATGTTCCGGGGTGCGTAATGAACCGTATCACTTTAGATCTGTGGGTTGGGGTGTTTGTGGCCATCGGGCTGGGGGCACTGTTGTTTTTAGCACTAAAGGTGGGTAACCTAGCTTCCACAAATACCGGGGAAACCTATGTACTCAAAGCAAATTTTGATAACATTGGGGGACTGAAGGTGCGTGCGCCGGTGAAAAGTGCCGGTGTCGTGGTGGGTCGGGTCGGCGATATTCGGCTGGATTCGGACCGCTACGAGGCGGTGGTGACGATGAACGTCAGCAGCCAGTTCAAGTTTCCACGCGATACGTTTGCCAAGATTCGGACGTCGGGCCTGCTGGGTGAGCAGTATATCGGGCTGGCGGTGGGCGGCGATACGGAAGTGCTGAAGCCTGGCGAAGCCGTCAAGAAGACGGAGTCCGCCATGGTGCTGGAAGATCTTGTCGGCCAGTTCCTTTTCGATAAGGCGGCTGAAGGTAAAGATAAGAAGTGACGTTGAACAGAAGATTGCTGACAGAAGCAAAACGAGAAAAGGCATCCTGATGAAAACGACAATCAAAAGACAAGCTGGCAAGCTGACGGTACTGGTGGCGGTTGCCGCATTGCTGGGAGGCTGCGCCACGAGCGGCAATCCGAAGGATCCGGTCGAGGGCTTCAACCGTGCCATGTACGGTTTCAACGAGGGCCTCGACAAGGTCCTCATCAAGCCCGTGGCGACGGGCTACGAGACGGTGCTGCCATCGCCGCTGCAGACGGGCGTGGCCAACTTCTTCTCGAACATCGCCGACCTCATGATCGGCGTGAACAACCTGCTGCAGGGCAAGCCCGCCCAGGCCGCCTCCGATGCCGGGCGCGTCCTGGTGAATACGACCGTGGGCTTCCTTGGCATCCTCGATGTCGCCAGCACCATGGGCATGGAGAAGCACGAGGAGGATTTCGGCCAGACCTTCGGCCGCTGGGGCATGGACGACGGGGCCTATGTCGTTTGGCCCTTCTTCGGGCCGCGCACGGTGCGCGACACGATCGGCCTGGCGTTCGATGTGGCCACCGACCCGCTGAGCTATGTCGATCATGTCCCGACCCGCAACACCTTGTGGGCGGTCCGCATCGTCAGCGACCGCGCCGAGCTGCTCAAGGCCGACAAGGTCATCGAGGAGGCGGCACTCGACAAGTACAGCTATGTGCGCGATGCCTACCTGCAACGCCGCCGCAGCCTGATCCATGACGGCAACCCGCCGAAGTTCGACCCCTATTCCGGATCCGGCGAGGGCAAATCTGCCGAGGCACGGGATGGGACTGCAGCTTCGTCGCAGGTTGCCGCTCGCAACTGACCCATTCATTTCTTTGGATAAAACATGAGGCTATTTGCTTTGCTGCTGGCGTGTGCCAGCTTCTTTGTGTCGCCCGGCGCCCTGGCCCAACAGATGGCACCCGATGCGCTGGTGAAGTCGGTCACGGACGAAGTCCTCGACATCATCCGCAAGGACAAGGACATCAAGGCCGGCAGCACCAAGCGCGCCATTGAACTGGTCGAGCAGAAGGTCCTGCCGCATTTCAACTTCACGCGCATGACTGCCCTGGCTGTCGGCAAGGACTGGCGCCAGGCCACGCCGGAGCAGCAGAAGGTGCTGACCGACGAATTCCGCGACCTGCTGGTGCGCACCTATTCGAATGCCCTGATCGCCTACAAGAACGAGACGGTCGATTACCGGCCCTTCAAGATGCAGGCGGGCGAAACCGATGTCACCGTGCGCACGCAGATCCATCAGGCGGGCGCCCGCCAGCCGATCGCCCTGGATTACAGCCTCGAGAAGAACGGCAATGCCTGGAAGGTCTATGACGTGGTCGTCGCCGGCGTCAGCCTGGTGACGAACTATCGCTCCAGCTTCGCCAACGAAATCCGCAACGGCGGCATCGACGGCCTGATCAAGACGCTGAAGGCCAAGAACAGCAGCCTGGAAGCCGCTGCCAAGAAATGATCCGCGACGCCGGAGATCGCATCGAGGTTTCCGGCCCGCTCACGCTCGTCAAAGCGCGTGAGTTGCTGGAAGCCGGCAGCGCCCTGATCAAACGTCCCGAAACCACCTTTGACCTCTCGCAGGTGCAGGAAGTGGATTCCTCCGGGCTGACGGTCGTGTTCGGCTGGGTGCGCGCGGCGAAAGCCCAGGGCAAGGTCGCCCGCATCAGCAATCCCCCGCAGAACTTGCTCAGCCTGGCTGCGCTCTACGGCGTGACCGAGCTTCTGCCGCTGGCGTAAGCTGGCGGTTTCAGCGTTTCTTCCGCATGAATCCCGCGATACGCATTGAGGGCGTGACCAAGTGCTTTGGCAGCGTGCAAGCGCTGGCAGGCATCGACCTGGAGATTGCCGAAGGGGAGTTCTTCGGCTTGCTCGGGCCGAACGGGGCCGGCAAGACGACGCTGATCTCGGCCATGGCCGGCCTGGTGCGTGCGGATGCCGGTCATCTGGCGGTGATGGGCCATGACGTGGTTGCGGACTACCGGGCCGCCCGGCGCCAGCTCGGGGTGGTCCCGCAGGAACTGGTGTTCGACCCCTTTTTCTCGGTGCGCGAATCCCTGGAAATCCAGTCGGGCTACTTCGGCATCCGCGACAATGCCGCCTGGATCGACGAGATCCTCGAAAACCTCGACCTGACCGCCAAGGCGGATACCAACATGCGCCAGCTCTCCGGCGGCATGAAGCGCCGCGTGCTGGTGGCGCAGGCGCTGGTGCACCGCCCGCCGGTGATCGTGCTGGACGAACCGACCGCCGGCGTCGACGTCGAACTGA
>JAEHDO010000271.1 GCA_016880375.1 Betaproteobacteria bacterium
GAGGCGTCGGCGGCATACTTGCTGCTGGGGAACCTGTTTACCATCTCCCTGAAGGCGTCGAAGGCCTCCCGCGCCGCCTTCGGATCCCGCTCCGACTGGTCCTGCATGCTGACATAGCCCGTGATCCCGAGATCCTCGTTGAAATTGACCAGCCCCTTCAGGTAATAGACGTAGTCGACGTTGGGATGGTTGGGGTGCAGCTTGATGAAGCGGTCGCAGGCGGCAATTGCGTTGGCCGGCTCGCTGGCCTTGTAATAGGCGTAGGCGATCTCGATCTGTGCCTGCTGGGCATAACGGCCGTAGGGATAGCGCGCCTCGAGGATTTCGAAGTACTTGACGGCTTTATCGTAGGAGCCCTCGCCCATGGCTTCCTTGGCGGCGGAATACAGGCGGTTGGCCGACCAGCCGGCGGTCTCGTCTTTCACCTCCGGCAGCAGGCCGCAGCCGCCGAGCAGCAAGGCGAGAATTAAAGCTAGACTACGCATCGTGAAAGCCTCGAATTTGAACCGCGCCGATTATAGAACCTATCTCGAAATCCCGCTTGGCCGCGGTGTGCGCTTAGCATCCGGGTGCTTTTCGTGAAAACGCGGCTCAAGGAGGATTCCGAGACAGGTTCTCACGTAATTGCACCAACCCCCCCGGCGCGCATCCTGGAAATTCCCGCCGACTTCGCCGGCCTGCGCCTCGATCAGGCGCTGGCGCGGCTGCTGCCCGAGCATTCACGCAGCCGCCTTGCCGCCTGGGTGAAGCAGGGCAAAGTCAGTGTGGACGACACGCCGGCGGACGCCAAGCGCAAGATCTGGGGCGGCGAACGGATCACCCTCGAGGCCGAACCCTTCCCCGAGGAAGCGGCGCAGCAGCCTGAGGACATCCCCCTGGCGGTCCTGCACGAGGACGACCACATCCTCGTCATCGACAAGCCGGCCGGCCTGGTGGTGCATCCGGGAAGCGGCAATTGGCAGGGCACGCTGCTCAATGCCCTGCTGCACCATGCGCCGCAGCTTGCCGCCATTCCGCGCGCCGGCATCGTGCACCGCCTCGACAAGGACACCAGCGGCCTGCTGGTTGTCGCCAAAACGCTGGAGGCGCAGACCGATCTCGTCCGTCAATTGCAGGCGCGCACGGTGAAGCGGCATTACCTGGCGCTGGCGCATGGCATTGTCGCGCGTGACGGCGTCATAGACGCGCCGATCGGCCGCCATCCCGTGCAGCGGACGAAAATGGCCGTGGTCGGCCACGGCCGCGCCGCACGCACGCACTACCATGTCCTGGAGCGCTTCGCGCACGCCACGCTGCTCGAATGTGCGCTGGAGACCGGGCGCACGCACCAGATCCGCGTGCACATGGCCGAGCTCGGCCACCCGCTTGTCGGCGATCCGGTCTATGGGCCGCGCCGCAAGGCGCAGGCGCTGCTGGCAAGCTTGCCGCGCCAGGCCCTGCATGCCTGGCGCCTGGCGCTGGTGCACCCGGCGACACGCAACGAGATGGGCTGGGAGGCGCCGCTGCCTGAGGATTTCTCGCAGCTTCTCGCACGGTTGCGGAGCGCCGCGGAGTGAAGGACTGGATCGTTCCCGACTGGCCGTCGCCGGCAAGGGTGCGCGCGCTCGTCACGACGCGCGCCGGCGGCGTCAGCGTCGGATCCTTCGCCTCGATGAATCTCGCCATGCATGTAGGTGATGATCCCGCTGCGGTGGCGGGGAACCGCCAACGGCTGTGCGCGCATCTGCCGGCTGTGCCGCTCTGGCTCACCCAGGTGCACGGCAATCGCGTCGTCGATGCCGCATCGGCCACGCCCGGCGTCGAAGCCGATGCGACGATTTCGCGACAGCCGGGCGTGGTCTGTGCCGTGCTCACCGCCGACTGCCTGCCGGTGCTGTTGTGCGACGAGGCCGGCACGGTCGTTGCCGCTGCGCATGCCGGCTGGCGCGGGCTGGCCGGCGGTGTCGTCGAGGCGGCGGTGCAGGCCATGTCGGCGCCAGCGTCGCGATTGCTCGCATGGCTCGGCCCGGCCATCGGTCCGCGGGCCTTCGAGGTCGGCGCGGAGGTTCGTGCCGCTTTCCTCTCGCATTCGCCCGAGGCGGCGGCAGCCTTCGTGGCGAAGGAGAACGGCAAGTGGCTGGCCGACCTCTACCGCCTGGCCACGTTGCGCCTGCATGCCCTGGGCGTGGAACGCGTCTTCGGCGGCGGTTTTTGCACCTTCTATGAGGCGGGGCGCTTCTATTCCTATCGCCGCGAGCAAGCCACCGGCCGCATGGCCTCGCTCATCTGGCTCGAATGATGGAAAGAAAAACACATCTCGATTCCGCCGCCATGGCCCTGATGGTCGTGCTGTGCGCAGCCTGGGGCCTGCAGCAGGTGGCGATCAAGGTGGCCAACGCCGGCATCTCGCCGGTGTGGCAGGCCAGCCTGCGCTCGATCGGCGCTGCCGTGCTGGTGTGGGCCTGGGCGGCGGGGAGGGGCATCCGCCTCTTCGACCGCGACGGCACGCTCGGCCCCGGCCTGCTCTCAGCGGCGCTCTTCGCCGGCGAATTCGCCTTCATCTATTGGGGCCTTAATTACACCGCCGCCTCGCGCGGCGTGGTGTTCCTCTATACCGCGCCGTTCATGATCGCCCTGGGCGCGCACTGGTTCCTGCCGGGGGAGCGCTTGCGCGGGCTGCAGTGGCTGGGCCTGGCCTGCGCCTTCGCCGGCGTGGTCTCGGCCTTTGCCGAATCGCTTTCGATGCCGACGCGCAGCCAACTGATCGGTGACGGCATGCTGCTGCTCGCCGCGGTATTGTGGGCAGCCACGACACTGGTGATCAAGGGCAGCCGCCTGGCGAAAGTCAGCCCCGCCAAGACGCTGTTTTATCAGCTTGCCGGATCGGCTATGGTGCTGCCCTTCGTTTCGCTGGCGCTGGGCGAGCCGGGCGTCATCGCACTGACGCCGCTGGTGCTGGCGAGCCTCGCCTACCAGGCCGTGGTGGTAGCCTTCGCCAGCTATCTGGCCTGGTTCTGGCTGGTGGCGAATTACCCGGCCGGACGGCTGGCGGCGTTCTCTTTCCTGACGCCGCTGTTCGGCGTACTGGCGGGGGCATTGCTGCTTTCGGAGAAAGTCTCTTCTACGCTGGCGGCGGCGCTGCTGCTGGTGGCGCTGGGCATCTGGCTGGTGAATCGGCCAACGAAGCACCTGTGATGCCCCGCGTATAATTCCCGCCCATGTCCGTTCTTGCCTGGATCCTCGCCGCCTCGATCGCCGGCGGCGCGCTGTCGCTGCTGGCCGCCGCCGCCTTCGCGCTGACGGTGCGCAGCGCCTGGATCACCCACCTCATCAGCTACGCCATCGGCGCGCTGCTGGGCGCGGCCTTCCTGGAAGTGCTGCCCCACGCCATCGAGGCGCAGGGTGATGCCGGCACGGTGACCTCAATTGTTCTGGCAGGCATTCTGGGGTTTTTCGTGATGGAGAAACTGGTGCTGTGGCGCCACTGCCACGACGACCACTGCGAGGGCCACGAGGCCCATGCCGCGAAGGAAGACCACGGCCGCAGCGGCCTTCTCATCCTGGTGGGCGATACCTTCCACAATTTCGTCGACGGCGTGCTGATCGCCGCCGCCTTCATGCAGGACGTGCGGCTGGGGATCGTCACCGCCCTGGCCATCATCGCCCACGAAATCCCGCAGGAGGTCGGCGATTTCCTCATCCTCCTGCATTCGGGCTATTCGCGCCTGAAGGCGCTGGCCTTCAACCTGTTGTCCAGCCTCGCCACCCTGGTGGGCGGCCTGCTTGCCTATTTTGCGCTATCGGCGCTGCAGGGCGTGGTGCCGGTGTTTCTGGCCCTGGCGGCTTCCAGCATGATCTACGTCGCCGTGGCCGACCTGATTCCCGGCTTGCACAAGCGCACTGCGCTGGCGGCCACGCTGCAGCAGGTGCTACTCATCACGGCCGGCATCGCCACCATTCTGCTGGCGCGCTTTCTCGTCGGGCATTGACTGCCGCCGGCGACGCGCCGGCGTGCCGACGAGCCAGAGGAAAAGGGCAAGCGGGGCCAGCCCGTAGAAGAAAAACGTCAGAAACCCGGCTGTGATGCTGGTCTCCGTCAGCGCCATCATGAGGACGACCCAGAGCCAGCCGATCGCGACGATATACATGTTTTCATTCTACCTGCCCGAACGTCGTTGACAGGGGCTATGGTGCGGTGCAAAATCCTTCACCAATCCGACGGTTACCCGTCTTGCAACCGTCATAGGGAGAAGCGGTAGATGTCCGGTAACCCACAGCCCGATGCGGCTGCCATGCAGAACCTGTTTCAGGCCGGGCAGGCATTCGCACAAGGGTTCATGAACTTCATGACGCAGCAGCAGGCCCCCCTGACGGCGCAGACCACGCAAGCGCCGCAATTCCCGCAGAACGAAGAGATTGCCCGCCTGCAAAAGGAATTCGCGACACGCCACATCGCCCTTTGGCAGGACATGCTGCAGCGCAGCCAGAGCGGCGCCCCGGCCGCTTCCCCAGTGGATGACAAGCGCTTTGCCGCCCCCGAGTGGTCGGCCAGCCCCTATTTCGACTACCTGCGCCAGGCCTATCTGCTGAATGCCGAACTGCTCGGCAGGCTGGCGGAAGCGGTGCCGGCCGAGGAAGCGGCGCGCAACCGGCTGAAATTCTTCACCCGCCAGTTCGTCGACGCCATGGCGCCCTCGAATTTCGTGGCGACCAATCCGGAATTCATCAGTACGGCGCTGCAGACGCAGGGCGCCAGCATCACCGCCGGCATCCAGAACCTGGTCGCCGACCTCGGCAAGGGTCGCATCTCGATGACCGACGACGCCGCCTTCGAGGTCGGCCGCAATCTGGCGGTGACGCCCGGCCAGGTGATTTTCGAGAACGAACTGATCCAGCTCATCCAGTACGCGCCAACGACGAAAAAAGTGCGCGAGCGCCCGCTGCTCATCGTGCCGCCCTGCATCAACAAGTTCTACATCCTCGACCTGCAGCCGGAGAACTCCTTCGTGCGCCATGCCGTGGAGCAGGGCATGACGGTGTTCCTCGTCTCCTGGCGCAATCCGCAGGCCGACCTCGGCCATCTCGGCTGGGACGACTACGTCGAAAGGGGGGCGCTGCAAGCGCTCGATGTAACACGCGAGGTGAGCGGCGCGGACAAGGTGAACGCCCTGGGCTTCTGCGTCGGCGGCACCATCCTGTCCGCCGCCCTGTCGGTGGCGAAGGCGCGCGGCGAGGAGCGGGCGGCCAGCCTGACGCTGCTCACCGCATTGCTCGACTTTTCCGATGGCGGCGAGGTCACCCACTATGTCGATGCCGCATCGGTTGCCGCGCGCGAGGCGGCAATCGGCCGCGGCGGACTGTTGCGGGGCGCCGAACTGGCCTCGGCCTTCTCCAGCCTGCGCGCCAACGACCTGATCTGGCAGTATGTCGTCGGCAATTATCTCAAGGGCGGCAAGCCGCGCGCCTTCGACCTGCTCTACTGGAATGCCGACAGCACCAACCTGCCCGGCCCGTTTGCCGTCTGGTACCTGCGTCACCTCTATATGGAAAATGCCCTGCGCGAACCGGGCCGGCTGGCGATGTGCGGCACCACCGCCGACCTGAGCCGGCTCGACATGCCGGCCTACATCTATTCCAGCCGCGAAGACCACATCGTGCCCTGGCGCAGCGCCTACCACTCCCGCGGCATCCTCGGCGGCGAGACGACCTTCGTGATGGGCGCCTCCGGCCACATCGCCGGGGTGGTGAACCCGCCGGCGACGGGAAAGCGCAGCCACTGGCGCAACGAAAGCCCGGCCGCCGCGGCCGAGGACTGGCTGGCCGGCGCGACGGAATACAAGGGCAGCTGGTGGCCGCACTGGATGGAATGGCTCAAGCGCTTCGCCGGTGAGGAACGCGAGGCGCCCAGGAAGCTTGGCAGCAGGCGCCACAAGCCGATCGAAGCGGCGCCGGGGCGCTACGTCAAGGAAAAGGCATGAAAACAACCGGTCGTGAAACAGGGGAAACGCGGCCGGCTGCAACAAGCTAATTCCCCACCAAGCAAAGGAGAGAGAATCATGTCGAGAGTGGCACTGGTAACGGGAGGCATGGGTGGATTGGGCGAGGCGGTCTGCATCAAGATGGCCGCATTGGGCTACAAGGTGGTGACGACCTATAGTCCGAGCAACACCAAGGCCGGAGACTGGCTGAAGCAGATGAAATCGCAGGGCTTTGAATTCCACGCCTATCCCTGTGACGTGGCCGACTACGATTCCTGCAAGGCCTGCGTGGACTCGGTGGCGAAGGATCTCGGCCCGGTCGACGTGCTGGTGAACAACGCCGGCATCACGCGCGACATGACGTTCAAGAAGATGACCAAGGGCGACTGGGACGTGGTCATGAAGACCAACCTCGACAGCGTCTTCAACATGACCAAGCAGGTGATGGACGGCATGATGGAGCGCGGCTGGGGCCGCGTCATCAACGTTTCCTCGGTGAACGGACAGAAGGGCGCCTTCGGCCAGACCAACTATTCCGCCGCCAAGGCCGGCATGCACGGTTTCACCAAGGCGCTGGCCCTGGAGGTGTCGAAGAAGGGCGTGACGGTGAACACCATCAGCCCGGGCTACATCGGCACCAAGATGGTGATGGCCATCCCGCAGGAAGTGCTGGACTCGAAGATCCTGCCGCAGATTCCGCAGGGGCGGCTCGGCAAGCCGGAGGAAGTGGCGGGCCTGGTGGCCTACCTGGCTTCCGAGGAGGCGGCGTTCGTCACGGGCGCCAACATCTCGATCAATGGCGGCCAGCACATGTTCTGATCGACTGGCGCTGGGCCGCCCCGAGCCTGGCGATGTGTATGGATACGAACGTAATGAGCTCTCGTCACCCCCTTCCGAGGGAAGGGGGTTGGGGGGAAGGTACATAGATATGCCGGCCACCCCGGGCTCGGGTGGCCGGCCTTTGGTTTTTTGTTGTCATGGGAAGCACCGCGATGTCGAAGAGGGTAGCGCTCGTAACGGGCGGCATGGGGGGCTTGGGCACGGCGATCTGCCGCGCCCTGGCCGAGGATGGGTTCGTCGTGGTGGCCAATTGCCTGCCCGGTTTTCCGCAGCAGGCCGAGTGGCTGGCGCAGAACAAGGCGGCCGGGTTCGAGTTTCACTCCGCCGAGGGCAATGTGGCCGACTACGACTCCTGCAATGCGATGGTCAGGCGCATCGAGGCGGAACTCGGCCCGGTCGACGTGCTGGTGAACAACGCCGGCATCACGCGCGACAATATGTTCCGCAAGATGCAGTCGTCCGAATGGACTGCCGTGATCGACGTGAACCTCAACAGCGTGTTCAACGTCACGCATCAGGTGCTGCCCGGCATGGCCGAGCGCGGCTGGGGCCGGGTCATCAATATTTCTTCGGTGAACGGCGTCAAGGGACAGTTCGGCCAGGCCAACTATTCGGCGGCCAAGGCCGGCATCCTCGGCTTCACCAAGGCCATCGCGCAGGAAGTGGCGCGCAAGGGCGTCACCGTGAATGCCATCGCCCCGGGCTACGTCGGCACCGACATGGTGATGGCGATCAAGCCGGAGGTCCGCGAGCAGATCGTCGCGCAGATCCCGATGGGACGCCTCGGCAAGCCGGAGGAAATCGGCAAGCTGGTGGCCTACCTGTCTTCCGAATATGCGGGCTATATGACCGGATCGACCTTGTCTATCAATGGCGGCTTGCACATGAGTTGAGGAGGCGAAAGCTCCAGGGCTTTCTGCGTATAATCGACCAGTTGAGGGGGAGGAGAGAGAACATGGCCGAGCAGTCCAGACTGATCAAGAAGTACCCGAACCGACGGCTCTATGACACCAGGACGAGTTCCTACATCACCTTGTCAGACGTCAAGGAACTGGTGCTGAAGAACGAGGAATTCCAGGTCGTCGACGCCAAGAGCGGCGAGGACATCACGCGCAGCATCCTGCTGCAGATCATTCTCGAGGAGGAAAGCGGCGGCATGCCGATGTTCACCAGCGACCTCCTCTCGCAGATGATCCGCTTCTACGGCAACGCCATGCAGGGCATGATGGGCAAGTATCTCGAGGGCAACATCAAGGCCTTCACCGACATGCAGTCGAAGCTGCAGGACCAGGCCCGCGCCATGTACGGCGAGAACAATCCTGCGAGCAAGGATCTTTGGGCTCAGTTCCTCAACTTCCAGGGCCCCGCCATGCAGAGCATGATGGGCGCCTACATGGAACAGTCGAAGAACATGTTCATGCAGATGCAGGAGCAGATCGAGAGCCAGACGCGCAACATGTTCTCCGGCTTCCAGTTCCCGAATTTCGTCGCGCCGGGCGGCAAGCCGGCCGAAAAGCGGGAAGCCGCCGAAGAACCGACGCCGGAAAAGAAGTAGCCAGGCAGCATCCGCGGCCCCGACTCCGCCGCACTCCCGTCGACAGAATGTCCCGCAAGAAACCCGCTGCCCAGCCGAAGGTCGGCTTCGTCTCCCTCGGCTGTCCCAAGGCCCTCGTCGATTCCGAGCAGATCCTGACGCGCCTGCGCGCCGAGGGCTACGACATCGTGCCCGACTACGACGGCGCCGACCTCGTTGTGGTAAACACCTGCGGTTTCATCGACGCCGCCGTGGCCGAGTCCCTCGACGCCATCGGCGAAGCGCTGACCGAGAACGGCCGCGTCATCGTCACCGGCTGCCTCGGCGCCAGGGAGGACGTGGTGCTGGCCGCCCACCCGCAGGTGCTGGCCGTCACCGGCCCGCATGCCACCGAGCAGGTGATGCAGGAAGTGCACCGGCATTTGCCGAAACCCCACGACCCGTTCGAGGACCTGGTGCCGCCGCAGGGCATCAAGCTGACGCCGCGTCACTATGCCTACCTGAAGATATCCGAGGGCTGCAACCACCGCTGCACCTTCTGCATCATTCCCTCGCTGCGCGGCGACCTCGTCAGCCGCCCCATCAGCGACGTCATGCGCGAGGCGGAGAACCTCGTCGCCGCCGGCGTCAGGGAACTGCTCGTCGTCTCGCAGGACACCAGCGCCTACGGCGTCGACGTCAGGTACCGCACCGGCTTCTGGGGCGGCAAGCCGGTGAAGACGCGCCTCCTCGATCTGGCGAAGGCATTGGGCGAACTGGGCGTCTGGGTGCGACTGCACTACGTCTATCCCTATCCCAGCGTGGACGACCTGATCCCGCTGATGGCCGAAGGAAAGATACTTCCCTACCTCGATGTACCTTTCCAGCATGCGAGTCCGCGCATCCTCAAGCTGATGAAGCGGCCGGCTTCCGCCGAGAAGGTGCTCGACCGCATCGCCGCCTGGCGCCGCGAAGTGCCGGACCTGGCGATCC
>JAEHDO010000272.1 GCA_016880375.1 Betaproteobacteria bacterium
GCGCCGCCGATGTTGATGAGTTCCAGCCTGCCCTTGGGAAACTCGCGGACTTCGTCCGGTTTGCGGAAATCCTTGTGTTCGGCTTTTTCCATTTGGCACCTCCATTCAGTTCAATGACGCCAGTCGGCGAAACCGGCTTGCTGCCATTTGTACCGCCTGGAAGCCTGAACGGAAATACGTAACCCTACGTAAGTGCCCGGAATGCCTTGCAGGCAGGCATGCAGCCTGCTATAGAGAAATCAGGTTCTGCGTTTCCTTGTCGGGAGCACGACCATGTTTCACCCCCAACCACCGGCTGTTTCGGCAGACCAGTTGTCCGGCCTTGAATTGCGCAAGGTTCTCGATATCCTCCATGCGCTGGGGGATTCCTGCGCAGGCAGCGGCGATCTTGCCAGGCGCGGCATCGAGTATCTGCCCCGGCTCATCGGATCCGACCTCACCACCCTGGTCGTCTGCGACATCGAAAGCGGACACCGCATCGTCAGGCCGGAGGGATTGCTTCCCCGCAGCGCGACCGAGGTTTTCGACCGCTACTTCCATGAGCATCCGCTCGTACGCGCGCACAGCCGCAACGCCCATGCGGTGACGACGCGCATCTCGGACCTCATCCGCCCTGCCGAATTCCATCGCCTGCCGCTCTACAACGACTATTACCGTCCGATCCGGATCGAGCACACGATGGCGATGCCGATCCACGTCGACGAGCGATTTCTGGTGAGTTTTGTGTTCAATCGCGGCGGGAGAGGGTTCAGCGATCGGGAACGCAACCTTGCAGAGGTGCTGCGGCCCCAAGTCGCCAACCTCTACCGCTACAGCGTTGCGATCGACAAGATGCCTGCAATGCCGGCCGATACGCTGAGCCTCCGGGCTGCCCTGCCGCTCACGCCGCGCGAACGGGAGGTGCTCGATTGGGTGGCGGCGGGCAAGACGAACCGCGACGTGGCCGCGATCCTGGGCGCCAGCCCGCGCACGGTCGAGAAGCACCTTGAGCGCATCTACGAGAAGCTCGGGGTGGAAACCCGCACCGCCGCGGCCATGCGGGCAGCCGGCAGGAGCGTTCCCAGGAACTGAGAGGCGCTCAGTCGAGGACGTGCGACACGAGTCCGTCGGCCAGCTTCGGCTCGAACCAGGTGGACTTCGGCGGCATCACCTCGCCGGCATCGGCCACCGCCATGAGATCCTCCATGTCGGTGGCGTGGAGCGCGAAGGCCGCGGCCATCTCGCCGTTGTCGACGCGCCGCTCCAGTTCCTCCAGCCCGCGGATGCCGCCGACGAAGTCGATGCGCTTGTCGCGGCGCAGGTCCTTGATGCCGAGCACCGGGCCGAGCAGGTTGTCGGAGAGCAGGCTGACGTCGAGCCTGGCGACCGGATCGTCGGTCGGAATCAGGTGCGGATTGATGGTGAGGCGGTACCACTGTCCGGGCAGGTAGAGGCTGAACTCGCCGCGCTGCATCGGCCGGTAGCGCGGCGAGCAGATCGAGACGACGAAGCGCTCGGTCAGGCGCGCCAGGAAGCCCATCGTGCTGAGACCGTTGAGGTCCTTCACCACGCGGTTGTAGTCCATGATGCGCATCTGGTGGTGCGGGAAGATGACGGCGAGGAAGTAGTTGTAGTCTTCTTCGCCGCTGTGGTGCGAATTCTTCGCGTGCCGCGCGGCGGCCACGCGCGAGGCGGCGGCCGAGCGGTGGTGGCCGTCGGCGATGTAGAGCGCCGGCATGGCGTCGAAGGCCGAAGTCAGTCGCTGCAGGACGGCGGCGTCGCGGATCGCCCAGATCGTGTGGCGGATGCCGTCGTCGGCCGTCACATCGGCGTCCGGCGTGCCGGTCGTGGCCTGCGCCAGGAGGGCGTCGACTTCCGGCGCGTCGGGATGCGCCAGCAGCACCGGCCCGGTCTGGGCGTTGAGCGCCTCGATCTGGCGCACGCGGTCGTCCTCCTTGTCGGGGCGCGTGAACTCGTGCTTGCGGATGCGGTTGCTGTCGTAGTCGGCGACGGAAGCGGCGGCGACCAGGCCGGTCTGGACATGGTTGCCCATCACCAGGCGGTAGGCGTAATAGCAGGGCGCCTCGTCCTGCCTGAGCACGGCCTCACGGATCATGCGATCGAAGTTCTCGCGCGACTTGGCGTAGACCGGCGGCGAGTAGTGATCGATCTCCGGCGGCAGGTCGATCTCGGCCTTGGAGATGTGCAGGAAGCTGTTGGGCTTGCCGGCGGCGCCCGCATGGACAATGAGGCGCGCCTCCTCGGCGGAAAGCACATCGTAGGGCGGGGCGGCGATTTCGGCGGCGCGGCCGGGCGACGGGCGCAGGCCGCGGAAGGGCTTGATGAGCGACATGGTTCCTCTTAGGCGTTGCGGTTCGGCAGGATGTCCTTGAGGACCTCGCGCGCCTTGCGGATCATGGTTTCGGTGGTGGGCCAGTCGACGCAGGCGTCGGTGACGGAGCAGCCGTACTTGAGCTTCGAGAGGTCCTCCGGGATCATCTGGTTGCCGCCCTCGATGTTGCTCTCGATCATCAGGCCGACGATGGACTGGTTGCCCTCGCGGATCTGGTGCACGCAGTCGGACATCACCAGCGGCTGCAGCGCCGGGTCCTTGAGCGAGTTGGCGTGCGAGCAGTCGATGACGATGTTCGGCGCGATCTTGGCCTTGGCCAGCGCGCGCTCGACCATGCAGACACTGACGGTGTCGAAGTTCGAACGGCCGTCGCCGCCGCGCAGCACGACGTGGCCGTAGGGATTGCCCTGCGTGCGCACGATGGCGGAGCGCCCCTGCATGTTGATGCCGAGGAAGCTGTGCGGGCTGGCGGCCGACTTGATGGCGTTGATGGCCGGCTGGATGTCGCCGTCGGTGGCGTTCTTGAAGCCGACCGGGGTGGACAGGCCGGAGGACATCTCGCGGTGGGTCTGCGATTCCGAGGTGCGCGCGCCGATGGCGGTCCACGAGATCAGGTCGCCGAGGTACTGCGGCGCGATCGGGTCGAGCGCCTCGGTCGCCGTCGGCAGACCGAGCTCGGTCACCTGGAGCAGGAAGGCGCGCGCCTTCTCCATGCCTTCCTCGATGTGGAAGGAATCGTCCATGTAGGGGTCGTTGATGAAGCCCTTCCAGCCGGTGGCGGTGCGCGGCTTCTCGAAATACACGCGCATGA
>JAEHDO010000036.1 GCA_016880375.1 Betaproteobacteria bacterium
AAGTCAGCAGCACGAAGACGCCGATGATCATGGAGAACGCATACTGGTAGATGTAGCCCGACTGGAACAGGCGGACGATGGAGGCGATCCAGCCGACCACCTTGGCCGAACCGTTCACCGCCAGGCCGTCGATCAGCGTCTGGTCGCCGCCCTTCCACAGGCCGCGGCCGAGCAGGCGCGCGCCACCGGCGAAGAACCAGTCGTTGAAACGGTCGAAACCGTACTTCTGCTCGAGGATGCGTGCCAGCACACCCGACTTCTCCTTGATCACCGCCGGCAGGTCGGGCTGCACGATGTAGAGGTACCAGGCCGTCGCCGCGCCGGCCAGCGCCAGCCAGAACGGCGGCGTCATCAGGCCGTGCAGCACCATGCCCATCGATCCGTGGAATTCCTTTGCCATGGTGGCGATGGCCGGATGCTCGGGCGCGATGAAGATCGCGCCGCCGAAATAATTGCCGAACAGCGCCGGCCCGATCATCGCCCAGCCAGCGATGGCGGAGGGAATCGCCAGCAGGATCAGCGGCACGGTGACCACCCAAGGTGACTCCTTGGGCTCGACCGGAGCATGGTGACCATGCGCATCGTGCCCGTGGGCATCATGCCCGTGCACGTCGTGGCCATGCGCGTCATGCGCCGGCGCCTCACGGAAGCGCTCCTTGCCGTGAAAGGCGAAGAACACCAGGCGGAAGGAATAGAAGCCGCCGACGAAGACGCCGGCCAGTATCAGCGCATAGGCGAAGCCGGCACCTGCCGTGGTCGACAGGTGCACCGCCTCGATAATCGAATCCTTGGAGAAGAAGCCGGCAAAGGGCGGGAAGCCGGCATTGGCCAGCGCGCCGACCAGCACCGTCAGGTAGGTGATGGGCATGTACTTGCGCAGGCCACCCATGCGGCGCATGTCCTGCTCGTGGTGCAGGGCGATGATGACCGAGCCGGCGCCGAGGAACAGCACCGCCTTGAAGAAGGCGTGGGTGGCGAGGTGGAACATTGCCGCCGAGTAGGCCGAGGCGCCCAGCGCGGTGGTCATGTAGCCGAGTTGCGACAGCGTCGAATAGGCGACGACGCGCTTGATGTCGGTCTGCACGATGGCGATCAGCGCCATGAAGAAGGCGGTGATGGCGCCGATGACGATGACGAAGGACAACGCCGCATCCGACAGCTCGAAGAGCGGCGACATGCGCGAGACCATGAAGATGCCGGCCGTCACCATGGTGGCGGCGTGGATCAGCGCGGAGATCGGCGTCGGGCCTTCCATCGAGTCGGGCAGCCAGACATGCAGCGGAAACTGCGCCGACTTGCCCATGGCGCCGATGAACAGGCAGATGCAGACGACCGAGACGAGCAGCCAGGGCGAGCCGGGAATCAACTCGATGCTGGTCGTGGCCAGTTTCTGCGACAGGGCGAAGACGTCGCCGTAGTTGAGCGAGCCGCAGTAGGCGGCGATCAGGCCGATGCCGAGCAGGAAGCCGAAGTCGCCGACGCGGTTGACCAGGAAGGCCTTCAGGTTGGCGTAGATCGCCGTCGGCCGGTTGGACCAGAAGCCGATCAGCAGGTAGGAGACCAGGCCCACCGCCTCCCAGCCGAAGAACAGCTGGAGGAAGTTGTTGCTCATCACCAGCATCAGCATCGAGAAGGTGAACAGCGAGATGTAGGCGAAAAAGCGCTGGTAGCTGTTTCTTCCGGCCAGACTGTCGGCCGGCCAGTTGTCCTCGTCGTGCGCCATGTAGCCGATGGTGTAGATGTGCACCATGAGCGAGACGAAGTTGACCACCAGCATCATGGTCACCGTCAGCTTGTCGATGAGGAAGCCGACCTGGAAGCTGATACCGCCGCTGCTGGCCCAGGTGTAGACCGCGGCGTTGTAGATCTTGCCGGCATCCACGTCCTGGAAGATGAGCCAGGAGAGGAGCAGCGAAACGGCCACGCCGAGACTGGTGACCCAGTGTGCCCCGGCACGGCCGATTGTCTTGCCGAACAGCCCGGCAATGATGGCGCCGGCCAGCGGCGCCAGCGGCACGTACAGGGCGAAAGGATGCATTTCCATGGTTATCCCTGCAGGCTGTCGAGGTCGTCCACGTGGATCGTGCGCAGGTTGCGGAACAGCACGACCAGGATGGCGAGGCCGATGGCGGCCTCCGCCGCGGCGACCGTCAGGATGAAGAAGACGA
>JAEHDO010000273.1 GCA_016880375.1 Betaproteobacteria bacterium
GACGGCCTGGCGCGCGAGACCTCGGGCAATCCGGCCGGCGTGCTGCAGCCGGTGCCCTCCGCCGATGGCAACCGTCTGTCGCGCCTGACGCTCGCCGGTTTCCACTACGCCCTGCGCCGCCTGCAGGAACTCTCGGCTGACCAGAAACTGATATGGCAGCAATGCGGCGTGCTGCGCCTGGCGCGCAGCGAGCGCCAGGCCGAGCGGCAACGGCGCATCGCCGAGTCCGGCCTGCTGCCGCCCGACGTGTTGCGCTGGGTGGAGGTCGACGAGGCTTCTGCGCTCGCAGGCTGGCGCGTGCCGGCGCCGGGCTGGTGGTTCCCGCAGGGCGGCTGGGTGCATCCGCCCAGCCTGTGCGATGCCGCCCTGCGATCAGCCGGCATAGCGGTTCGCCTGCACACGCAATGCGAGGTCGCCGATCTCGTGCGTGGAGAAAACAGCTGGCGCGCTGTCGACTCATCGGGAAGCGTCATCGCCGAGGCGCCCGTGGCGATCCTCGCCAACGGCCATCTGGCGCGGCGTTTCGCCGCATCGGCCGCGCTGCCCTTGCGCCCGGTGCGCGGCCAGATCACCTGCATTCCCGCCGAGCCGGGCCGCGCCATCAAGACCGTGGTGTCGCGCGAAGGCTACGTCACGCCGGCCACCTCCTTCGGCGTGCACGTCGTCGGCGCCACCTACGAGGAAGGTTCGACCGACGAACTGGCGCGCGAGGCCGATCATCGCGCCAACCTCGAGCGCCTGAGACAGTTGCTGCCGGATTTCGCCGCGACGGTGGATGCCGCCCGCGTGGCGGGGCGCGCCGGCATCCGCACGGTGGGGCCGGATCGCCTGCCGCTGGTCGGGGTAATTCCCGGAAGCGAGGGATTATTCGGGTTGCTGGGTCTGGGCTCGCGCGGCCTGGTCTATGCGCCGTTGTGCGCGGAACTGCTCGCCAGCGGAATCGAAGGCGAGCCGCTGCCGCTGGAACGGGAACTGGCGGCGGGATTGACGCCCGCCGCGCGTCTAAACGTGGCGTGACAGCCGCGCCAGCGCGGCGTCGCGGCCGAAGGCTTCCAGCACGGCGTCGATGGACGGCGTCTGCGGCTGGCCGGTGAGCACCACGCGCAGCGGGACCGCCAGCTGCGGGAGTTTCATGCCGCGCGCGGCGACGACGTCCTTCAGCGCCTGGTTGAGCTGCGCCTTCTCCCACACCGTCGTCTCCAGCCGCGTGCGCAGCTCGCGCAGCGCGTCGCGCGCCGCCTCGGTGACGTGCTGCGCCAGCAGCTCGGCGCCGGGATAGACCTCGACGTAGAACGGCTCGACCGCGTCGGCCAGCTCGTTCAGCGTGGACACGCGGTCCTTGTACAGCGCCACCACCTTCTCCAGCAAGGGACCGGCGGCGGTGCCGATGTTGCGCGCCGCCAGCCGCGGCGCCACCTCCTCCGCCAGCATGCGGTCGTCGCGCACCTTGAGGTGCTGCTGGTCGAGCCAGGCCAGTTTCTCCGGGTTGAACTGCGCCGGCGAGCGGCTGATGTGCTCGAGGTCGAACCAGTCGACGAACTGCTCGAGCGAAAACACCTCGTCGTTGCCGTGCGACCAGCCGAGGCGCGCCAGGTAGTTGAGCAGTGCATCGGGCAGGAAGCCGTCCTCGGCGTACTGCATCACCGACACCGCGCCATGGCGCTTGGAGAGGCGCTCGCCGTCGGCGCCGAGGATCATCGGCACGTGGGCGAAGGCCGGCAGCGGCGCGCCGAGCGCGCGGTAGATGTTGATCTGGCGCGGGGTGTTGTTCACGTGGTCGTCGCCGCGGATGCAATGCGTGATGCCCATGTCGAGGTCGTCCACCACCACGCCGAAGTTGTAGGTCGGCACGCCGTCGGCGCGCAGCAGGACGAGATCGTCGAGTTCGGCGTTGGCGATCTCGATGCGGCCCTTGACGAGGTCGTCCCACGCCACCACGCCGTCGTCCGGGTTGCGGAAGCGCAGGATCGGCCTGACGTCGGCGGGCGGCGTCTTCCCCTTCGCATTCTCCGGCCGCCAGCGGCCGTCGTAGCGCGGCTTCTCGCCGCGCGCGCGCTGCGTCTCGCGCATGGCGTCGAGTTCCTCCTTGCTGGCGTAGCACCAGTAGGCGTGGCCGCTCTTGATCAGCTGCTGAGCCACCTCGGCATAGCGCTCCAGGCGCTGCATCTGGTAGAACGGGCCCTCGTCCCAGTCGAGGCCGAGCCAGGCCATGCCGTCGAGGATGGCGTCGATGGAGGCCTGCGTCGAGCGCTCGATGTCGGTGTCCTCGATGC
>JAEHDO010000274.1 GCA_016880375.1 Betaproteobacteria bacterium
TCCGCCCCGGCCTGGCGCGCACGGTGCTGCGCGACCTGCGCCGCGGCCGCTGGGTGGTGCAGGACGCCCTCGACCTGCATGGCGCCACGCGCGACGAGGCGCGCCTGCTGCTGGCGGATTTCCTCGCGGCATCGCTGCGACGCGGCCTGCGCTGCGTGCGCGTGGTGCACGGCAAGGGCCTCGGCTCGCCCGGACGCGAGCCGGTGCTGAAGGGACTCGTGAAAAACTGGCTGATGCAGCGCGCCGAAGTGCTCGCCTACTGCCAGGCCCGCGCCGCCGAGGGCGGTTCCGGGGCGCTGATCGCTTTGCTGAAGAGCTGTCGCTCATGACTGTCGCCGTATCGCGGAGACTGACTTTTCCCGTCGGCCCCATCCTGCTGCTGGCCGTCCTCACCGCGGCGGCCATCTTCGCTCGCCCGCTCACGCCCATTGACGAGACGCGCTACGTCAGCGTGGCCTGGGAGATGTGGCTGCGGGACGAGTACCTCGTGCTCTACAAGAACGGCGCGCCCTACAGCCACAAGCCGCCGCTGCTGTTCTGGCTCTACAACCTCGGCTGGGCCGTCACCGGGGTCAACGAATGGTGGCCGCGCCTGGTGTCCCCCTTGTTCTCCCTCGGCAGCCTGCTGCTGATGCTGTCGCTCGGCCGCCGGCTCTGGCCCGGTGACGGCGACAGCGGCCGCAACGCCGCCTGGATCCTCGCCTCCAGCCTGCTGTGGATGCTGTTCTCCACCTCCGGCATGTTCGACGTGATGCTGAGCTTCTTCGCCCTGCTGGGCGCGCGCGGCCTGCTCATCGCGGCCGACGGCCGCGCCCTGCGCGGATTTGCCTGGCTGGCCGTCTCGATCGGTTTCGGCATCCTGGCCAAGGGGCCGGTGGTGCTGCTGCACCTGCTGCCGGTGGCCGCACTCGCACCCTGGTGGCGGCCGGGCCTCCCCTGGAAGCGCTGGGCCGGCGGCGTGCTGCTGGCGCTGCTGGGCGGCGCCGCCATCGCGCTGGCCTGGGCGATCCCGGCGGCGATCCAGGGCGGCGAAGAATACGCCCGCATGATTTTCTGGGGCCAGACCGCCGGCCGCGTCGCCGACTCCTTCGCCCACAAGCGGGCGTTCTGGTGGTACCTGCCGCTGCTGCCGATCCTGCTCTTTCCCTGGCTGCTGTGGCCGGGCCTGTGGCGGCGCCTGGTTGCGCTGAAGCGCGAGGGCCTCGACGGCGGGCTGCGCTTCTGCCTGGCGTGGCTGCTGCCGGTATTCGTCTTCTTCTCGCTCATCAGCGGCAAGCAGATCCATTACCTGGTGCCGCTGTTCCCCGTCTTTGCGCTGTTCGCCGGGCGCCTGCTGGCCGGCGGCAGGCGCGGCGGATCGTGGCTGCCGGCCGTGCTGACGGCGGCAGCGGGCGCGGCCATGGCGTATTACGCCCGCGAAGGCCTGCCGGAAAAACTGGAGATGTGGGAGCAGCTGCCGTGGTGGCCGGGTGCGGCGCTGCTGCTGGCGGCGCTGCTGGGCTTGTGGCTGGGGCGCATCGCCGAGCGGCAGCTCCCCGCGCTCGCGCTGCTGGGCGCGGCAGTGTATGCCGCCGCCCTCGCCTTCGTTTCAGGCAACCTGTGGCAGCGCTACGACGTGCATCCCATCGCCGGAGAACTCAGGAAACTGCAGGATCGCGGCATTGCGGTGGCGAACAACGGCTTCTACCACGCCCAGTTCCACTTCGCCGGGCGGCTCGGCAA
>JAEHDO010000275.1 GCA_016880375.1 Betaproteobacteria bacterium
GGGGCGGGGTGGCGGCGGCGGGCGAGAACGCCACCGACGCCTGCGGCCTGCAATACGAGGGCGACAGCGCGGGCGGCCTGCTCGGCGCGGCCTGGCGCGGGCGCGGCGGCCTGCCGGTCATCAACATCGCCGGCTGCCCCTGCCATCCCGACTGGATCACCGAGACGCTGACAGCGCTGGCCCTGGGTGCCTTCGGCGCGAAGGACCTCGACAGCTTCAACCGGCCGCGCTTCTTCGCCGACCACCTGGTGCACCACGGCTGCACGCGCAACGAGTACTACGAGTTCAAGGCCAGCGCGCACAAGCCTTCCGACCTCGGCTGCCTGATGGAGAACCTGGGCTGCAAGGGCACGCAGGCCCACGCCGACTGCAACATCCGCCTGTGGAACGGCAACGGCTCCTGCGCGCGCGGCGGCGCGCCCTGCATCTCCTGCACCGAGCCGGGCTTCGAGGAGCCGGGCCATCCCTTCCACGAGACGCCGAAGCTGGCCGGCATCCCCATCGGCCTGCCCACCGACATGCCGAAAGCCTGGTTCGTCGCGCTCGCCGCGCTGTCGAAGTCGGCGACGCCGAAGCGCGTGCGCGAGAACGCCGTGGCGGACCACCAGGTGGTGGTGCCGGCGGTGAAAAAGACCGGACTGAAATGACACGATTGATCGTCGGCCCCTTCAACCGCGTCGAGGGCGACCTCGAGGTGACGCTGGAGGTGCAGGACGGTATCGTCGCCGAGGCCTGGGCCGGTTCGCCGCTGTACCGCGGCTTCGAGCAGATCCTGCGCGGCAAGCACCCGCTGGATGCGCTGATGTTCGCCCCGCGCATCTGCGGCATCTGCTCGGTGTCGCAGTCGATGGCCGCCGCATCCGCGCTGGCCGACGCCATGGGCCTCGTTCCCGCGCCCAACGGCCGCATCACGAGAAACCTCGCCCATGCGGTGGAGAACGTCGCCGACCACTTCACGCACTTCTATCTCTTCTTCATGCCGGACTTCGCCCGCGCCGAATACGCCGGGCGCGCCTGGCACGGGCTTGCGGCCGAACGCTTCCGTGCCGTGCGCGGTTCCGCCGCCGCGGCGATCCTGCCGGCGCGCACGGCCTTCCTCTCCGCCATGGGCACACTGGCCGGAAAATGGCCGCACAGCCTGGCGATCCAGCCGGGCGGCGTGGCGCGCGCGCTGGAGGCCTCGGAGAAGATCCGCCTGTTCGGCCTGCTGCGCGAGTTCCGCCGGCACGTCGAGGCGACGCTGTTCGGCGGCGAACTGGAAGCCTTCGCCGCGCTCGACTCGGCGGCCGCGCTCGAACGCTGGGCGGCGGAAAAGCCGCGCGGCGATTTCGGCGCCTTCCTCGGCATCGCCGACGACCTGGCGCTTGAAACCCTCGGCCGCGGCGTCGGCCGCTACCTGAGCTACGGCAACTACCCGCAGACGGAAAGTCAGTTCCTGCGCAGCGGCGTCTGGGACGGGAAACTGCACGCGCTCGACGCGCAGGTCATTGCCGAGGATGTCTCCCACGCCTGGCTGGAGGGCGAGACGCGCCACCCGGCCCAGGGCGTGACGCGGCCGCAGGACGAGAAGGCCGCCGGCTACACCTGGTGCAAGGCGCCGCGCCTGGCCGGACTGCCGATGGAGACCGGCGCGCTGGCGCGGCAGGTGGTGGCGGGGCATCCGCTGGCGCGCGACCTCGTTTTGAAACACGGCGGCAACGTCAAGAGCCGCGTCGTGGCGCGCCTGCTGGAGATCGCCGTGATCCTGCCGGCGATGGAGCAATGGGTGCAGCAGCTTGCGCCCGGCGAGCCCTTCTGCACGCAGGGCGAACTGCCGCGCGAAGGCGCCGGCGCCGGGCTGGTGGAAGCCGCGCGCGGCAGCCTCGGCCACTGGCTCTCGGTCGAAAACGGCCGCATCGCCAACTACCAGATCGTCTCGCCGACGACCTGGAACTTCTCGCCGCGCGACAGCGGCGGCACGCCCGGCCCGCTCGAGCAGGCGCTGGTCGGCACGCCGGCGGGCGAGGGGAATGTCGCCGTGCAGCATGTGGTACGCTCGTTCGACCCCTGCATGGTGTGCACGGTGCATTGAGGAGCTGTTTATGGAACGCTTCACCATCTCCCTCGACGAAAAGCTGGCGAAGGAATTCGACCGCCTGATCCGCGAGCGCGGCTACTCCAACCGTTCCGAGGCGGTGCGCGACATCCTGCGCGAAAAGCTCGAGGCGAGCCGCCTCGACCGCGAGGAGGCGCCCGACTGCATCGCCGCGCTGTCCTACATCTACAACCACCACGAGCGCGACCTCGCCGAGCGGCTCACTGCCGCCCAGCACGATCACCACGACCTCACCGTGTCGACACTGCACGCCCACCTCGACCACGACAACTGCATGGAGGCGGTGATCCTGCGCGGGCCGACGAAGGCCGTGCGCGAATTCGCCCATGCCATGATGGCCGAGCGCGGCGTGCGCCACGGCGTGCTCAACCTGGTGCCGGCCGACGTGAACGCCGGCCGCAAGCACCACCACGGCCACCC
>JAEHDO010000276.1 GCA_016880375.1 Betaproteobacteria bacterium
CACGCCTGGCCGCGCCACCTGAAAAAGCTGGTGTTCCTCGGCACGCCGCACCACGGTGCGCCGATGGAGCGCGGCGGCAACTGGATCGACATCACGCTGGGGGTCAGCCCCTTCACCGCGCCCCTGTCGCGCCTGGGCAAGATCCGCAGCGCCGGCATCACCGACCTGCGCCACACTTTTCTGCTTGATGAGGACTGGCACGGCCGCGACCGCTTTGCCCGTTCCAGCGGCCACCACGCGGCGCTGCCCTTGCCGGAAGGTGTGCTGTGCTATGCGATCGCCGCGACCACCGGCAAACAGGCGGGCGACCTCAAGGATCGGCTGATCGGCGACGGGTTAGTGCCGCTGGCGAGCGCGCTCGGCTGCCATGCCGAACGCGACCGCAACCTGATGTTCCCGCCAGACCGGCAGTGGATTGCCCTTGAAACGGGCCATCTCGACCTGCTCTCGCGGGCGGAGGTGTACGCGCACATTCGGCAGTGGCTGGAAGCCGCCTGAAACTGCTCGCGATGCGCCGCGCCCGGGCACTGCCGGCATGATGCAGCCGGCTACTTGAACAGGCCTCCGATCGCCTTGCCGATGCCCGTGGCCGCGCCACCTCCTGCTTCCACGCTCTTCTGGCCGAGGGAGCCGGCGCCCTTGGCCAGATCTTCGAGACTGAGGCCCAGCGACTCCCCGAGCGAGGCGGCAATGCGGGTGGAGAAGTTCTCGTTCAGACGAAAATTCGGATCATCCACTTTGCCGTCGAGGACGAACTTGATGTTGATCCTGCCCTGCTTGTTCAGATAGGAGACCACGGCCGCACGCGGCAGGCCCATGAAGGTGCCGCCGGATTCCAGCTCCACGCCACTCAGCGTCAGCGTGCCGGGGCCGCGCAGGTGGCCATCCTTCACCGTGGAATGCAGGTCGAGGTCGAGCGAACCCTTCTTCACGCCGCCCTCGCTCGCCTTGATCAGGTACGGCTGGAAGGCGACCAGGTCAATGCCGCGCAAGGTAGTGCTGATCTCCGAATCCTTGTTGGCGAAGGACATCCAGCCGTCGATGAGGACTTTGCCGTCGTGTCTGACCCCCTTCAGGATTCCATCCAGGTGCAGTCCGGACTTGGCGTCAAGCGCGGGCAAGTGCAGGTCCGTCACTTTCGCCATCAACTGCTCGATGCGGATCTTGTGCGGAGGCTTGCGAATTGCGGCATTGTAGAATTCCAGCACGCCGTCCTTCAGCTCGATGGCGCCGATGCTCACTTCCGGACCCTTGCCGTCTTCCTTCTTCTCCTCCTTCTTCTCCAGCAGGCTGGGGACGACGCGCAGCTTGCCGTCGGCGCCGCGCAGCGCGGAAACATAGCCGCCCTCGACGACGATGCTGGAGACGCCCACCTTGCCCGAGAGGAGGGCAAGCAGATCGGGGGCAATGCGGATGCGTTCGGCGCGCAGGGAGTCCGGCGCCGGCCAGCCCGGGGGAGCCTTCAGGCGCAGCTTGATCACCTCGACGGCACCCAGGGCCAGCCTGATTTCCCCGATTTCCGCCTCTGGCCCTAGCGCCTGCTCCACCTTGCCCTTGAGCGCCTTGGCGCCGAAGTACAGGCCGCCGGCAAACACCACTGCCACGGTGGCAAAGACCGCCAGAATGATGAAGAGCCTGCGCTGCGATTTCGAATTGGCCATGTTCGACCCTCCAGTGGTGAAGAATGTTCAGCGCCGCTGCATGGGCAGGCGCTGGCTTTCCTCCTGCATCAGCGCCCCGATCCGTTCGGCAATCTGCCTGGCCGGGGTGGCATAGGCAAAGCGAACGGCGGTGCGCCCATCCGGCCCGAGCAGGATCATGCCGGCCGAGTGGTCGACAGTGTAGCTTTCCGGCGGCGCGGCGGGATCACGCACCTTCTCGTAGCGCACCCTGAACTCGCCGGCGGCGCGGCGCGTCAGCGCCTCCGATCCGCGCAGCCCGAGAATGCGCGAATCGAAGGCCGAGGTGTATTCGCGCAGCACCTGGGCGCTGTCACGCTCCGGATCGACGGTGATGAAGATCGGCTGCAGCTGCGCCGCCTTGTCGCCGAGGTGTTTCAGCACCTCCTTCATTTCCTGCAGCGTCGTCGGGCAGACGTCGGGACAGGAAGTGTAGCCGAAGGTGACCAGCTGGAAGCGACCGAGGAAGTCCTCGTTGGTCACTGCCCGGCCGTTCGGGTCCTGCAGCAGGTAGCGCGGCACGATCGTGTTGGGCACGGTCTCCGACGTGCTGTGACCTTGCGGCACCTGGCCGGGCACCGGTAACGCCGCCTTCAGGCGCTGCGTCACCGCTTCCAGCCTTGCCGCCAGTTCGGTGGGCGTCGGACAGGGTGTGCCACGGCCATGCGCGGCGAAGGTTTCCTGCGTGCCTTCCTCGTAGGCCTCGCCGTAGACGCGGGTCTTCGGCGCATGGGTGAGCATGAGCACCCGCACCCAGGCGGCGGTGTCCTTCTGGCCGCAGGCGAGCGTCTGGCCGTTGAGCCGGCCCAGATCGCGCACGGCAGCGAGGCCGGCCTCGTCGGAGGCAAGCGTGATGGCGGAAAAAGTCAGTCCGCACAGCACGGCGAGGAGTTTGTTGCGCACAGTCATCCTTTCAGCGGCTTGTAACGCAGGCGCTTGGGCTTGGCGCCCTCCTCGCCCAGTCGCTTGACCTTGTCGGCCTCGTACTCGTGGTAGTTGCCGTTGAAGAAGGTCCACTGCGACTCGCCCTCGCAAGCCAGGATGTGGGTAGCGATGCGGTCGAGGAACCAACGGTCGTGGGAGATCACCAGCACGCAGCCGGCGAATTCGAGCAGGGCATCCTCCAGCGCGCGCAGGGTTTCCACGTCGAGGTCGTTGGACGGTTCGTCGAGCAGCAGCACGTTGCCGCCGGCGATCAGCGTCTTCGCCAGGTGCAGGCGGCCGCGCTCGCCGCCGGAGAGGTTGCCGACGATCTTCTGTTGGTCGGCGCCCTTGAAGTTGAAGCGACCGATGTAGGCGCGCGAGGGCGTCTCGTACTTGCCGACGGTGAGGATGTCGGCGCCGCCGGAGATGGCCTCCCACACGCTCTTGTCGTTGGGCAGCGACTCGCGCGACTGCTCCACCGAGACCAGCTTGACGGTCGGTCCGGTGGCGATCTCGCCGGCATCCGGCTTTTCCTTGCCGGTGAGCATGCGAAACAGCGTGGACTTGCCGGCGCCGTTGGGGCCGATGATGCCGACGATGGCGCCGGGGGGGATCTGGAAGCTGAGGTTGTCGATGAGCAGGCGCTCGCCGTAGCCCTTCGACACGCCGTTGAACTCGATGACCTTGTCGCCGAGGCGTTCGGCCACAGGGATGAAGATTTCCTGCGTCTCGTTGCGCTTCTGGTATTCCTGGCTCGACAGTTCGTCGAAGCGTGCCAGGCGCGCCTTGCTCTTGGCCTGCCGCCCCTTCGGGTTCTGCCGCACCCACTCGAGTTCCTTCTTGATCGCTTTCTGGCGGGCGGACTCGGAGGCTTCCTCCTGATTGAGCCGCACCTCCTTCTGCTCCAGCCAGGAACTGTAGTTGCCCTTCCAGGGAATGCCGTGGCCGCGGTCGAGTTCGAGGATCCACTCGGCGGCGTTGTCGAGGAAATAGCGGTCGTGGGTCACCGCCACCACGGTGCCGGGAAAGCGGGTGAGGAACTGTTCCAGCCAGTCCACCGACTCGGCGTCGAGGTGGTTGGTCGGTTCGTCCAGCAGCAGCATGTCCGGCTTGGAGAGCAGCAGACGGCACAGTGCGACGCGGCGCTTCTCGCCGCCGGACAGGTTGGCAATCGTCGCCTCCCAGGGCGGCAGGCGCAGCGCATCGGCGGCGACCTCCAGCTGCTGCTCGGCGGTGTGGCCGTCCGAGGCGGCGATGATCGCCTCCAGCCGCGCCTGCTCGGCCGCCAGCGCATCGAAGTCGGCGTCCGGCTCGGCGTAGGCGGCGTACACGGCGTCGAGTTTCTGCTGCGCCTCGAACACCTCGCCCAGTCCCTCCTCGACGGACTGGCGCACCGTCTTCTCCGGATCGAGCTGCGGCTCCTGCGGCAGGTAGCCGATGGACAGATTCGGCATCGGCGTGGCTTCACCCTCGATGTCCTTGTCCACGCCGGCCATGATCTTCAGCAGCGTCGACTTGCCGGAGCCGTTCAGGCCCAGCACGCCGATCTTGGCACCGGGGAAGAAGGAAAGCGAGATGTCCTTGAGGATGTGGCGCTTGGGCGGGACGATCTTGCCGACGCGGTTCATGGTGAAAACGTATTGGGCCATGCTCGGGATACCTGCGGGAAAAAGGCGATTTTAACGGAGAGTGCTGCCGCTCAGGCGGCCTGCAGCGTGATCAGGAGCTGGTCTTCCGCCACGACTTGGCCCTCGGCGACGAACACGTCGACCACCTTGCCGGCCTGCGGGCTGGGAATGTCCAGCGCCACCTTGCCGGTTTCCAGGGTAAGAATGGCGTCGTCGAAGCCGATGCTATCCCCCGGCTCGACATGAACCTCGAGAATGGCGACCTCGCCGCCGCCGCAGGACCCGCAGGTTTCCCAGCAGTCGGGGTACTTCGGCATGCGCACTTCGACAAGATTATTCACATGTTCAGCCTGCAACGAATACGCTCAAATCCCCGGGGCTGTGATAGTGTAGGATTCAAACACGTTGGATAATTGCCGCAATAAGAAATTTAATAAATTATGTGGTGGTTATGCATTAGATTCAATCTGTGGGAATGATACGGCAACAGGGAAATTAACCCGTGCCAGAGCGAGAGGGAGGAATCGTGATCGGGAAATTTTCAGCTTTGTGGTGCTTGCGTTGCTGTGCACTCGGTTTTTTGTTGCTGGCGGGCCGGCCCGGGCTGGCGCAGGAACGGGCCTACCTCCTCGGCGTCATCGGCTACGGGGAAAGCGCCCAGATGATCGCCTCGGAGTACGAAGGGCTGAGCGCCTACCTGTCGAGAATCGTCAAGCGCCCGGTCCGCGTCGAGGGCTCGCGCAACTTCGACGTCTTCGCCGAGCGTGCCAAGTCAAAACGCTATCACTTTATTTTCGCGGCACCGTCGGCGATCATCCAGGCCAACCGTGATGCCGGCTACGAACCCGTCGCCAAGGTTCCCGGCCGCCTCGCCGCCGCCTTCATGGCCATGGGCAAGACCGGCATCGCCTTTCCGGAGGACATGAAGGGCAAGCGCATCGGCTTCACCGGAAAGGACGCCATGATCACCAAGCTGGCGTTCTATGAACTGCGGCAGCTCGGCATCAAGGATCCGGAGAAACACTTCAGCAGCACCGCCTACTACAACGACGCCGACGGCGTGCTCGCCGGCATGCAGATGAACCTGATCGACGTCGGCGTCGCCAACGCCGGCCTGTTCAACGCCTGGGTGCAAAAAGGCGAGGACATCAACCTGATTCACAGCGGCAAGGGCGTGCCGCACCTGACCTTTGCCGTGCGCGGCAACCTGCCGGAGTACGAAAAGAAGGCGGTTGCCGAGGCCCTGCTCAAGGCCGGTCAGGACAAGGATGCGAGCGACTATTTCAAATATAGCGGCATGGCCGGTTTCGAGCCCGCCAAACTCGCCGACTTCGACGAACTGACGAAAATTCTCGACATCAAGTGAAGCCGCCGGTCGCTTGCCGGCACGGAGCCAGGAGCGCCTGGGCCGGTTCGCTGAAAGCAGCGGCATTTTTTCCCGAGGACAAGGCGGCAGGAGGCAACCCTGCCGCATTTTTTCGCCGTGCCGCCGGCGCTGACTTTCAAGGCTGCAGCAGGCCCTCGAGCGCCTCTACAGGATCGTTCAGGCACATCCTTTAGCAAAATAATATTCAGGCCAATTGCATTAATTGCAGACCGGTTCCGCATGGAATATCAGCCATCTTGAATATCAGCCACCTTGATTTGTTGATTACATTATTTGTAGTTGTCCGCTGCAGCACTGGCTGCAATAATCATGCGGACAAAAATTGTATAGAGTGCTTGCTTCGGTTCCGATGCCAACTCGACAATGCC
>JAEHDO010000277.1 GCA_016880375.1 Betaproteobacteria bacterium
AGAGCCAGGGCGCGCGCACGCGGGCGCTGGCCGACTTCAAGAGCATGAAGCTCAATGTGCTGGTGGCCACCGACATCGCCGCGCGCGGCCTCGACATCGACCAGCTGCCGCACGTGGTGAACTTCGAGCTGCCCAACGTCCCGGAGGACTACGTGCACCGCATCGGCCGCACCGGCCGCGCCGGGGCCAGCGGCCATGCCGTGTCGCTGGTGTGCATCGACGAACATGGCCTGCTGCGCGACATCGAGCGCCTGCTGAAGAAGCCGATCGAGAAGATCGTGCTGCCCGGCTTCGAACCCGATCCGAGCATCCGCGCGGAACCGATCGAGAACGGCAAGCGCGGCCAGGGACAGCGCTCGGGCAGCCCGCGCGGCGGCAACCGCCAGGGGAATGCGCCGAGGGGCGCGCCGCCGAGGCCGGGCCAGCCGCAGCGAGGCAACGCCTCGCGCGGGAATGCCGCCCAGCATCACTCCGGTTCGCGACACCGCTGAAATGAAAAAGGCCGGCATGCGCCGGCCTTTTTCGTGGCGTCCGATTACTGCACGTTGAGGATTTTCATGGCCTTGCCCAGGGCGTCCACCGACTCCTGGTGCTTGCCGGCCTTGTGCAGGGTTTCGCCTTCGGCGCGCAGCTTCTTCACCTCGGCCATCTGCTCGGCGGAAAGCTGCGGGTTCTTGCCCAGCGCCTCGTCGATCTTCTTCATGTCCATCGGGCAATGGAAGGCGAAGGCCTGGGCGCTGGCCAGGGCCAGGCCGCCCAGCAAAACGAATTGTCGAATTTTCATGTTGTTTCCTCTCTCTGTGGGTCCCGGCGAGGCCGGTACCTTCCCAGAATAGACAAAACGTCCTAGAGTTCAAGTAGCAGGCATAAAACCCTGCCGACCGGAGTGTCATAGCGCATGGAAGCAACCCCGCCCATCACGATCCGCACGCTCGCCGCCGGCGAGCGCGAGGCCGTCGAGCGCTTCTTCCTCGAGGAGCTGGACGACATCGCGCTCTACTGGCGTTTCTTTCGCACCATGACGCCGCTGACCGTGCACGCCTACGTCGCGCAGATGCGCTTCGACAACGGCTGCGTGGTGTTCGGCGCCTACTACGGCGAGCGCCTGGTCGGCGTCGCCGAACTCTCCGCCATACCCGGCAGCGAGATGTGCGCCGAGAACCGTCCCGGCGCATTGTCCTGCGCCGAGCTGGGGATCGCCGTCTCCAACCAGTTGCGCCACAAGGGGGTCGGCCGCGCCCTGCTCGACGACTTGCTGCGCCAGGCGTGGACGCGCGGCCTGAAGCGCATCCAGCTCTCCAGCCTGCGCGACAACCGGCCCATGCTGGCGCTGGCGGAGCGCCTCGGCTTCAAGCCGCTGCGCGAGGAGTCGGGCGAGATCATCATGCAGGCGCTGCGCCCGGGCGACTGGCGCGATGCCCCCGTCCAGGCCGTGAACATTCCCGCCGCCGGCGAGCCCGGCGAGGATGCCGCACCGCAGAGAACGGTCTGCGCCGTCCGGATGCACAAGGTCCGCTGCGATCCGTGACGGCACGCTTCAAATGTCAAGTGTCAAGTGTCGCGCTCGCGGCGAAAAAAAGTCCACCCGATTTGAAATGGAGTAAAGTTCAATCCAGCGCCCGCCAAGAAGGCGAACAGGATTATTCGTCGAGGAGGACTATTGATGATCGTAAGACGCCGCACCTGGCTTTACCGGCTGGCCGGGCAGACATTCGCCCAGATGATCTCTTTCAAGCAACCCGTCACCGCCTCGATCGCAAGGGCGACACTTCGCCGCACCGTCGGCAATCCCTCCGATCTTTGGGGACGAAGCAAGAGCGACCTGCTCTCATTCCACCGCTAGCCGCCCTTCCGCCTCGCCTCCGCCGCCGGCCAGCCTGGCCGCGCAGTACTTGAATTCCGGAATTTTCCCGAACGGATCCAGCACCGGATTGGTCAGCAGGTTGGCCGCCGCCTCGGCATAGCAGAAGGGCATGAACAGCGTGCCGCGCGCGAGTCCCGCGTCGGCGCGCGCCCGCGCCGAAACTCTTCCCCGCCGCGTTTCCAGCGTCACGAACTCGCCCGCCCGGCCGCCCAGCGCCGCCAGGTCGTCCGGATGCACGTCGATGTGCGCCTCCGGCTCCAGCGCATCCAGCGCCGCCGAGCGGCGCGTCATGGCGCCGGTGTGCCAGTGCTCGAGCACGCGCCCGGTGATGAGCACGAAGGGATAGTCGGCGTCGGGCAGCTCCGCCGCCGGCCGGAACTGCGCCGGCACGAAGCGGCCGCGGCCGCTTACCGTCGGAAAATATTCGGTGAAGATCACCGGCTGGCCGGGGTCCGCCTCGTCCCGGCAGGGATAGGTCACGGCGCCCTCGCGTTCCAGGCGCTCCCAGGAGATGCCGGCGATGGAGGGCATGGCGCGGCGCATCTCGGCGAACACCGCCTGCGGCCCGGCATAGTGCCAGTCCAGCCCGAGGCGCCGCGCGAGCTCCTGCACGATCCACAGGTCCTGGCGCACCTCGCCCGGCGGCGCAATGGCGGCGCGGCCGAGCTGCACCGTGCGGTCGGTGTTGGTGAACGTGCCGGTCTTTTCGGCGAAGCTCGATGCCGGCAGCACCACGTCCGCCAGCGCCGCCGTCTCGGTGAGGAAGAGGTCCTGCACCACCAGATGCTCCAGCGCGGCGAGGCCGGCGCGCGCATGGGCGAGGTCGGGATCGGACATCGCCGGGTTCTCGCCGAGGATGTACATGCCGCGGATCTCGCCGCGATTCGCCGCGTCGAGGATCTCCACGACGGTGAGTCCCGGTTTCGGGTCGAGCGCTGCGCCCCACAGCTGCTCGAAGCGCGCACGCACCGCGTCGTCGGTGACGCGGCCGTAGTCCGGCAGCGCAATCGGGATGAGGCCGGCATCCGACGCGCCCTGCACGTTGTTCTGCCCGCGCAGCGGATGCAGGCCGGTGCCGGGGCGGCCGATCTGGCCGGTCATCAGCGCCAGCGCGATGAGGCAGCGCACGTTGTCGGTGCCGTGGGTGTGCTGCGAAACGCCCATGCCCCAGAAGATCATCGCCGCGCGCGCCTTCGCATAGGTGCGCGCCACGGCGCGGATCGTCTCCGCGTCGATGCCGCAGACCGGCGCCATCGCCTCGGGCGTGGCGGCGAGCACGTTGTCGCGGAAGGCGGCGAAGCCTTCGGTGCGCTCGGCGATGAAGGCTTCGTTCGTCAGTCCCTCGGTCACGATGACATTCGCGATGGCGTTCAGCAGCGCCACGTCGCTGTCCGGCTTGAACTGCAGGGCGTAGGCGGCGTGGCGCGCGATCTCGGTCTCGCGCGGGTCCATGACGATCAGGGTGGCGCCCCTATCCACCGCGTTCTTCATCCAGGTCGCCGCTACCGGATGGTTCACCGTCGGGTTGGCGCCGATGACGACGATCACGTCGGCGTGCTGCACGTCGGCGACGGGATTCGACACCGCGCCCGAGCCAAGGCCCTCCAGCAGCGCCGCCACGCTCGAGGCATGGCACAGCCGCGTGCAGTGGTCGACGTTGTTGCTGCCGAAGCCGGTGCGCACCAGCTTCTGGAAGAGGTAGGCCTCCTCGTTCGAGCCCTTGGCCGAGCCGAAGCCGGCCAGCGCGGCCTTGCCGTCTCGGGCGAGGATGCGCTTCAGCCCCTCGGCGGCGAAGTCGAGCGCCTCCGCCCAGCCCGCCTCGCGGAAATCCGCCAGGGTGTTGCCGACCGACTTCGCCACGCCCGGCTTGCGGATCAGCGGTTTCGTCAGCCGCTGCGGATGGCGCACGTAGTCGTAGCCGTAGCGGCCCTTGACGCACAACCGCCCGTGGTTGGCCGGACCGTCGCGGCCGTCGACGCCGACGATTGCGCCGTCGCGCACGCGATAAGTCACCTGGCAGCCGACGCCGCAGTAGGGGCAGAGCGAGTCGACATTCCTCACTCCCTCTCCCCCGCGCGCGGGGGAGAGGGAGAGAAGCGCCCCCGTCGGGCAGGCGGCGACGCACTCGCCGCAGCCGACGCAGGAACTCGTCCCCATCGGATCATTGAAGTCGAAGACGATCGCACCGCGCCGCGCGTAGCCG
>JAEHDO010000278.1 GCA_016880375.1 Betaproteobacteria bacterium
ATGAGATCGAGGCCGACGAGGACGTCATCGAGCAGGAACTCGCCAATCCGGGCGCCGAGCGCATGTGGTACCTGGGCCAGGCCTTCCGCGACGGCATGAGCCTGGAGAAAATCTTCCAGTTGACCAGGATCGACCCCTGGTTCCTCGTCCAGATCGAGGACATCGTGCGCGAGGAGGCGGTATTGGGCGGGCAGAAACTGCATGACCTCGACGCCGACGAGATGCGCCGCCTCAAGCGCAAGGGATTCTCCGACCGGCGCCTGGCGAAGCTGCTCGACAGCACCGAAACCGCCGTGCGCATGCACCGCCACGCCCTCAACGTAAGGCCGGTGTTCAAGCGCGTCGATACCTGCGCCGCCGAGTTCGCCACCCACACCGCCTACCTGTATTCCACCTACGAGGAGGAATGCGAGGCCAATCCGACTTCCCGCAGGAAGATCATGGTGCTGGGCGGCGGTCCCAACCGCATCGGCCAGGGCATCGAGTTCGATTATTGCTGCGTGCATGCGGCGCTCGCCATGCGCGAGGACGGCTACGAGACCATCATGGTCAACTGCAACCCGGAGACGGTGTCCACCGATTACGACACCTCGGATCGCCTCTATTTCGAGCCGCTCTCGCTGGAGGACATCCTGGAAATCGTCAACGTCGAGCAGCCGGCCGGCGTCATCGTCCAGTTCGGCGGCCAGACGCCGCTGAAACGCGCGCAGGACCTGGAGGCCAACGGCGTGCCCATCATCGGCACCAGTCCGGACATGATCGATGCCGCCGAGGACCGCGAGCGCTTCCAGAAGCTGCTGCACGAACTGGGCCTCAAGCAGCCGCCCAACCGCACGGCGCGCACCGAGGAGGACGCCATCCGCCTCGCTGCCGAGATCGGCTATCCGCTGGTGGTGCGGCCGAGCTACGTGCTGGGCGGCCGCGCCATGGAGATCGTGCACGAGCAGAAGGACCTCGAGCGCTACATGCGCGACGCCATCAAGGTCTCCAACGACTCGCCGGTGCTGCTCGACCGCTTCCTCAACGACGCCACCGAGGTCGATGTCGACGCGCTGTCCGACGGCAGGCAGGTGATCATCGGCGGCATCATGCAGCACATCGAGCAGGCCGGCGTGCATTCCGGCGATTCGGCCTGCTCGCTGCCGCCCTACACGCTGTCGAAGGAAACCCAGGACGAGTTGCGCCGCCAGACCGAGCAGATGGCGAAGGCGCTCAACGTCGTCGGTCTCATGAACGTGCAATTCGCCATCCAGGACGGCACGGTATATGTGCTGGAGGTGAATCCGCGCGCCTCGCGCACCGTGCCCTTCGTGTCGAAAGCGACGGGCCTGCAACTGGCCAAGGTGGCGGCGCGCTGCATGGCCGGCCGCTCGCTGGCCGGGCAGGGCGTCACGCGCGAAATCGTGCCGCCCTATTATTCGGTCAAGGAGGCGGTGTTCCCCTTCGCCAAGTTCCCCGGCGTCGACACCATCCTCGGCCCGGAAATGAAGTCCACCGGCGAGGTGATGGGCGTCGGCCGTACCTTTGCCGAGGCCTTCGTCAAGTCCCAGCTGGCCGGCGGCACCAGGCTGCCCAAGTCCGGCAAGGTGTTCATCTCGGTCAAGGAACAGGACCGC
>JAEHDO010000279.1 GCA_016880375.1 Betaproteobacteria bacterium
CCGGCGGCGGCGGGTAGCGGCCCGAGCGCTGCAGCACGTCGGGCCGGTTGATGCCGGCGAAGTGCACCTCGATGAGGATCTCGCCGCGCCCGGGCTGCGGCTTCGCGCCCTCGCCCACCTGCATGGAGTCCGGCGTGCCGTCGGCGCCGTAGATAACCTGTTTCACCTCAAGGTTCCTCCGGAAAAAACAGCTTTCAGTCTAGCGCGTTTGGACCTGCCTGCAGTGCGCGGCGATCGCCTCGACCAGCGTCGGCAGCAGGCCCGGCGGCAGGTCGTGCGCCATGCCGTCGATCACCATGAGTTTCGCGCCCTTGATGTGATGCGCGGTGTCGCGCCCTGCTGCGACCGGCACCAGCGGATCGTCGGCGCCGTGGATGACCAGCGTTGGCGCGGTGATTTTTGCCAGCAGCGAACGCCGGTCGCCGGAGGCGATGATGGCGAGCAACTGCTGCAGCACGCCCGCCGGATGGTAGGCGCGGCGCACGCCGCGGCCGATGCGCCGGCGCAACTCGCCCTGGTCGGTGGGGTAGCCGGGGCTGCCGATGACGCCGAACAGGCGGATCAGGTGTTCGACCACCTGCTCCGGATCGTTCGGATCGGACGGCTTGCTCAGCAGCGCCCGCATCGCGCGTGGCCTGGAGCGCGACACTTTCGGGTTGCCGCTCGAGGACATGATCGAGGTGAGGCTGAGCGTGCGGTGGGGGAAACGCGCCGCGACGACCTGCGCGATCATGCCGCCCATGGAGGCGCCGACGATGTGCGCGCGCGCGATGCCGAGCGCGTCGAGCAGGCCGACGGTGTCGTCGGCCATCTCGTTGAGCGTGTAGGGCGCGCGCACCGGCAGCTTGAGCCACGCCGAGGCGATGGCGAGCAGCAGGTTGGGCCGCTTCTTCAGGTGGACCCTGCCGGACAGGCCGCAATCGCGGTTGTCGAAGCGGATGACGCGGAAGCCGCGCTCGACCAGCCCCTGGCAGAAGGCCTCCGGCCAGGCGACGAGCTGCATGCCCAGTCCCATGATGAGGACGATGGGCGGATCGGACGGCTTGCCGAGGGATTCGTACTCGATCGCCAGGCCGTTGACTTCGACGGACGCCAAGGCGCTAGAACCAGCCGCGGCGGCGCGGATTGCGGTAGAGCATGCTGCGCAGCCCGCTGCGGTCGAACGGTTTCCACTCCCCGTCCGGCTGCGCCAGGCGGTCGGCAATGGCATAGAAGGTCATCGGGTTGAGCCCCATGCCGAGGTGACTGGCCTCGACCTCGATGTTCTCGGTCAGCGGCCCTTCCTGCTCGACGCTGCACTGCCAGGCCACGACGCCGTCCGTGCGGCTGAAGATGGACGTCGTCGGCACCGGCGGCGGCGTGCGCAGCGGCTCGTGGATTTCCGGTGCGCCGATCTTGTGGCCGGTGACGAACTCGTAGAGCCGCCAGGCATTGGTCGCCTTCGGATGGCCGGTGAAGGGCGTGCCCAGGGTGATGACCTGGCGCACCGCATCCGGATAGACCTTCGCCAATTCGCGCGCATAGAGGCCACCGAGGCTCCAGCCGATCAGGCTGACCTTCCTTTCGTGCTCCTCGTACAGTTCCTTCAGACGCGCCTGGCACGACTCGATCACGCCCTCGCGCGGGCCGAGGTTGAAGCCGAGTTTCCAGGGGGATGCTGCGTAGCCGAGCCCCCTGAGGAATTTGCGCAGCGGCAGGGTGGACACGTCCGGCGCGATCAGCCCGGGGAAGACCAGCACCGGGTGGCCGTCGCCCTTCGGCGCCAGGCGCAGCAGGGGTTTGGCCGCGATCGAGGCGCCGAACTCCCACGGCGCACGCCCCTCCAGCGCCAGCCTGACCAGGCCGGGCGCCTGCGGCAGGCCGAATTCGTACCAGTGATGCGGGTTGTGCATGCTTCCTCCCTTCAGGATTTTGACGACGTTGTTTTTGTGTTAGCGGCACGCTTGCGCTTCTCCGCAGGGGCGGGCTGCGGCACGGTGCGCTGCTTCAGTTCCTCGTGGGCCTCCAGCAGCGCCTGCGCCAGCTTGCGCGGGTCGGGCACCGCCTTGCGGGCGACGACGATGCCGAAATCGAGCGCGCCGGCGTAGCTCATCACCGTGATATTCACGCCCAGCCCGTGCTCGACGATGGACAGGGGGAAGTAGGCGCGCATGGGCAGGCCGGCGGCATGGAGCGTCACCGGCGGGCCGGGCACGTTGGAGATGACGAGGTTGGCGATGGGCGGTATGGCGCTGGCGAGCTTCGTTTTGCCGTAGAGCGCGGCCAGGCCGCCCACCAGCCACGGCACGCCGATCGACGGGAAATCGGTGGGGATGACCGACTGGGCGCGGCGGGCGACGGACTTCATGGCGCCGGACGCATCGCGGATGGCGCGCAGCCGCCGCAGCGGATCGGCAATGTGCGTGGCGAGGCTGACCAGGCTCAGGGTGGCCTGGGTGGTGAAGTCGGTGTTGCCGGATTCGCGCAGCGAGATCGGCATCGTCGCGATGAGCGGCTTCTTCGGGATGCCGCCGCGGTGGGCGAGGTAGCGCCGCAGCGCGCCGCTGCACAATGCGAGGACGACGTCGTTCAGTTTCGCCTCCTGGCTGGCGGCGATGGCCTTCGCCTCGGCCAGGGGAATCGAGACGCAGGCGAAGCCGCGCTCGGCCGTGATCGCCACGTTGAGCGGCGTCTTCGGGCCGAAGGAGAAATTCTGGCGCAAGGCCGAAGGGCCTTCGCCGCCCCCGCCGCCCGAGCTTTTCACCATGCCGGCGAGGAGCCGGAACACCTCGGGCAGGTGCCGCACCAGCTTCACGTACTGGGCGGCGTCGTGCCGCAGGGCGGCACTCGCCAGGCTGACGATGCCCGGCTGTTCGGCGCGGGACGGGACGGCGCGCGCAGTGGCCGTTTTCCCTGCCGGCTGCGGCGCAACGTCGAACAGCGCCTTGGCCAGCGCCACGCCGGCCGCGCCGTCCAGCACGGCATGGTGCACCTTCATGTAGAAGGCCGCCTGCCCGCCCTGCAGGCCCTCGATGACATGCACTTCCCACAGCGGCCGGCGGCGGTCCATCAGTTCGGCATGCAGGCGCGCGGTGCAGCGTTCGAGCTGCAGGCGCGTGCCGGGCCGCGGCAGCTTGTGGCGGCGCACGTGGTAGTCGAGGTCGACCGCGCCGCCGTCGGCCCAGACCGGGTTGGCGAAGTGCAGCGGCATCTCCGCCAGCCGGCGCCGGTAGAGCGGTGCAATGTCGAGGCTGCGCGCCAGCAGCCGCCTGACTTCGGTGTAGAAATCCTTCGTGTAGGCAGCCGGCAGATCGAACAGATGCAGGGAGCCGACGTGCATCGGCGTCTCGGGCGTTTCGAGATGCAGGAAGCTGCCGTCGAGTCCGCTGAGGGACTTCACGATAGCGAGCCCTCCTCCTGCCTCATCCAGACGAACATCGCCCGGCCTTGCGCCCTCGCCACGCCGGCCAGGTCGGCCAGCGCCGTGACGATTCCCTTGACCTCGTCGACGGACCAGCCGTCCTCCTCGAACTCCTCGGTCGCGGCCAGTTCCTCGCCGACCCGGTCGAGGGCGTCTTCCTCGAGTTCGGCAAGCCGCGCCACGGCATCGTCGGGCAGCTTCATGAGCCAGGGGCCTTCATCGTCGGCCGCATAGAGCGGCCCGCAGTCGGCCATTGCTTCATCGAACAACTCGCCGGTCAGCAGGGCATGGAGCATGGCGAACTTGGCCTGGTCAAGGCCGTTCGCCTCGAAGCCCTTCCAATCCTCGACCGGCTTCTCCGATTCGATGATCGCCCCGGCATCCTCGCCGTCGGCCACAACCACATTCACCAGCATTCCCATCGGTACCCTCCTAGTCGCTGACCTTGCCGCGCAGGGCCTTCACCGCGCCGCGCCGGGTCTTGCTGTCGAGGCGCTTCTTCTGCGAGCTGCGCGTCGGCCGGGTCGGCTTGCGCTGCTTCTGCGTCACGGCGACGCCGGCGACGAGTTCCTGCAGCCGCTTCAGCGCCTCTTCCCGGTTCTTCTCCTGGCTGCGGGACTGCTGCGCCTTTATGACGACCACGCCCTCGCGGCTGACGCGCTGGTCGCTCAGCTTGAGCAGCCGCTCCTTGTAGAAGTCGGGCAGCGACGAAGCGCCGACATCGAAGCGAAGGTGTATGGCGCTGGATACCTTGTTGACGTTCTGGCCGCCCGCCCCTTGGGCACGGATGGCGTTCAGCCCGATCTCGTCGAGCGGAATGGACACCCTTTCCGAAATCTTCAGCACGCTGCCCGGCGCGCGCTCGTCGGAGGCCAGGTCGTCGGCGTAGGCACGCTTGGCGTCGGCAGAAAGCAGTTTGACTTCGTACTCGGCCTTCAGCGCCGACGAGCGGTCGGGGTACTCGACGCTCGCCAGGAGGCGCTTCGGCGGATGCGAGCGGGTATAGCGCGCGCCCTTGCCGCTGGCATGCGCGGCGTAGCGCGCGGCGACATCGACGGTGATGCCGGTATAGATGCTGCCGTCCCGGCATTCGATCAGGTAGAGGAACCAGGCGCTCATCTCAGCAGCGCCCGTCCGGCCGCCCGAAGGGCGCTGCGCGCCCCCTCGGGGGGCAGAGAACGAAGTGAGCGTGGGGGCGTTTCATCTCACGCCCCGAAGCCGAACTTGCGCCTGACCATGAGGCAGTCCGCCGATCCCGCCTGGAACTCCCGGCAGACGAGCGGGCGGTTCGCGTAGATGCTGCAACCCACCTTCACGCCGAGTTCGCCTTCCAGCGCCGCGCAACGGTGGCCCCAGGACTGCATGCGGCCGTTGTCGAAGTCGATCAGGTCGTCGGGAATGCCCTCACCGTCGCGCGGCCCCATCAGCACCGGCCAGGTTTCGGACCAGGCGCAGCAGCCGCCGCAGTCGAGGCAATCGGGAACGCTTTCGCTCACGCTGCCATCCTCTTCCCCCTTTTTCACACTAATTTCGCTATGCGAACGGCGATTTCGTTTTACTCGCCTTCATGATATCTTCTCCGCCATTCCATTGGAACATATCCATGCGCGAATTCAAGGACAGGACGGCGGTCATCACCGGTGCGGCCAGCGGCATCGGCCTGGCGCTGGCGCAGCGGGCGGCGCGCGAGGGCATGCGCCTCGTGCTGGCGGACATCGACGAGGCGAAGCTCGCCGAGGCGGCGCAGACCCTGCCGGTGGCGGCCGAGGCGCTGTGCACCCGCCGCGTCGACGTCAGCCGCGAGGAGGACATCGCCGCCCTCGCCGACGAGGCCTTCGGCCGCTTCGGCGGCGTGCACCTGCTGTGCAACAACGCCGGCGTCGGCCTGACGCGGCTTGCCTGGGAACTGACGAGCGCCGACTGGGAATGGATTCTCGGCGTCAACCTGTGGAGCGTGGTGCACGCCATCCACCACTTCGTGCCGCGCATGCTGGCGCAGGAGGGCGAGAGCCACATGGTGAACACCGCCTCCGTCGCCGGCCTGCTATCCACCCCTGCCATGGCCGCCTACAACGTCAGCAAGCACGGCGTCGTCACGCTGTCGGA
>JAEHDO010000280.1 GCA_016880375.1 Betaproteobacteria bacterium
CGATCATGCGCAGGTTCTCGTCGAGCTGGGTGCGCAGGATCTCGGTGACCTGGTAGTCCCAGCTCTTGCCGAAGATGGCGACGGCGTCGGTGCCGGCGGCGAGGATGGAGCGCACGTTGCCGTCGTCCTCGGCCTTGATGCCGATTTTGCGCGTGGCGCCGAAGGCAATGAGTTTGGCGTGCTTCAGCTTCATGCCGCGCACGCGCTCGAAGAACTCCAGATCCTTCGGATTGGAGCCAGGGTTGCCGGCCTCGATGTAATGCACGCCGAGCGCATCGAGGCGCTCGACGATCTTGACCTTGTCCTCCACGGAATACGAGATGCCCTGGGCCTGGGCGCCGTCCCGCAGCGTGGAATCGTAAATGGCAATCCGTTTCATCCCCGCATTTTACAGGGAGAAGAGCCCTTTCCGAAGGGGTTTACAGAGGCGAATCAGGGGCGTATCACGACCGGCGTGCCATCCGGCACCAGGTTCCAGATCTCCTCGATGTCGTCATTGGCGACGCCGATGCCGCCGGTGGTCCAGTCGCTGTTGCGAAGGGCGACGGCGAGCGGGCCGAGCCAGTCGGGTGTGCCGTGCAGCAGCAGGCCGCCGCCGGCGCGCCCGGGCTCGGCCGGTGACTGGCGCGAGAGGCGCAGCGCGAGGTGGTTGGGACTGTTCGGGTTGCGCCCGGCGACGACATAGCGGCCGGCCGGCGCGAGGCCGTCTTCGCCGAGCGAAATGCGGTAGCTGCGCACGACGTGCTGCCGGCCCATCAACTTCAGGCGGCGGCGCGACTTGTCGACGACGACCTTGTCCACCCGCGGCACGAAGATGGGCCGCGGCGAGCCGGCGTTGTCGTCGTAGGCCCGCGTGTTGGCGAGGGCGACGGAGAAGCAGAGGGCGGAGGAAGTTTTCATGCGGCTCCTTTCAGAGGGCTTTTGCCGTGACGACGTAGCGCAGCGGCCCGCCGGCGCGCAGGGCGTCGAAGGGATAGCAGGTGATGAGGGTGAGGCGCGTCTCGCCGGGCGCCTGCGCCAGCACGCGCGTCTCGGACTTGTCGACGATTTCGGTGCCGGCGACGCGGTAGCGCCGTGTCACGGCGGCTGACTTTTGGCTCCGGCGTAACGCTGAAGCGTATTCCACGACGATCTCCTCGCCCGGCTGCAGCTCGCGCAGGAAGGCGAAGTGGGTGTCGCGGTGGGCGCCGATCACGCTGTTGCCGGCCTCGCCCGGCAGCGGCGTGCCGAAGACGTGGCCGGGGCCGAAGGCGATGCTGCGGCCGTTGGCGCCGGCGAGCACGAAGCGCTCGATGTCGCGGCCGGGCACGCTGATGCGCGCCACCGGCCAGGTGTCGGCCCAGGGCCAGGGCTTGGCCTGCTGCTCGCCTTCGAGGGTGCGCGCCCAGGCCTGCTCGATGAGCACCTGCGCCAGCCAGGCCTTGGCCTGGATATAGCCGCCCTGGCCGAGCTGCCACAGGCTGAAGGCGAACACGGCGGCAGCGAGCCATAACTGCCAGCGGCGCGGCTTGTTGCGCACGACGGCGCGGGCGGGTTCGGCGTGTATCGCGGCGGGCCAGGCGCATTCGACGCCGAGCGGCCAGTCTTCGCCCGACTTCCCCTCTCCCCGGCGGGGAGAGGGCAGGGAGAGGGGGAACGGCTTGCCCACCCTCTCCCCAGCCCTCTCCCTCCGAGGAGGGAGAGGGAG
>JAEHDO010000037.1 GCA_016880375.1 Betaproteobacteria bacterium
AAGACCGCTTTCCAGGACTGGTGCATCTCGGCGACGCGAGCCACTTCGTCGATCGCATGCTGGCGGTCATCGAGCACATCCGGCTGTTCGAGGATTTCGAGCGCGGCGAGATCGCGGTGCTGGCGGCTCACCTGCGCTGCTATCGCGCTCCGGCCGGCGCTACCGTCATTCGCGAAGGCGACAGCGGCGACTTCATGGTGATCCTGCTGGACGGCCAGTGCGAGATCGTCAAGACCGATCCGGCCGGCGTGCCGCAACGCCTCAGCCGGGCCGGGCCGGGCAAGACCCTGGGGGAGATGTCCATGATCGACGGCGAGCCGCGCTTCGCCTCCTGCATCGCGCTGGAGGACACGCTGTTCGCCGTGCTCGACCGCGACAGCCTGTCGCGCATCATCGCCGGCGACCCCCGCCTCGGCATCAAGATACTCATGGAACTGGTGCTGCTGCTCTCGCAACGGCTGCGCTCGGCAAGCGGCAAGCTGGTGAGCGGGCTCGGCGCCGGCGAGGATCTCTGATTCAGCGGCGTTGCCGGTCCTTCTTCCAGAGCACGTCCCCGCAACCGGCGTTGCGGTTGAGCCAGCGGCCCAGCACGAAGAGCAGATCGGAGAGGCGATTCACGTACTTGCGGCCGGTGTCGCTGATGGATTCGGTCGCGGCGACGGCGACAAGCCGACGTTCGGCGCGGCGGCACACGGCCCGGGCGAGGTGCGCCACGGCCGCGGCCCGCATCCCCCCGGGAAGGATGAACTCCTTGAGCGGCCCGAGGGCCGCGTTGTAGCGGTCGATGGCCGCCTCCAGCTCGCCGACGCTTTTTTCATTGAGCAGCGCCGAGCCGGGAATCGCCATCTCGCCGCCGAGATCGAACAGGTCGTGCTGGATGCCGGTCAGGAGTCGCCTTATTTCCTCGGGCAGTTCCTCCGTCAGCAGCAGGCCGACCACCGAGTTCAGTTCGTCCAGGTCGCCCAGCGCGGCGATGCGCGGGCTGTCCTTGGCCACGCGCGTGCCATCGGCCAGGCCGGTGCTGCCGGCGTCGCCGGTGCGGGTGTAGATTTTCGAGAGGCGGTGTCCCATGCTTCGATCTCGGATTGGCGAGCGGCGAATATAGCACCCTGATTCGCTGATAAGCATATTATGCCCACGCCCGCGGCAGGGGGAAGTTAATATAGCGTCTCTTCCCATGAACAATCCTCTGCTGAAACGTCTGCTGCCCTTCCTGCGCTGGCTGCCCTATGCGGGCACGACGCTGCGTGCGGACTTCATCGCCGGCCTCACCGTGGCCCTGGTGCTGGTGCCGCAGTCGATGGCCTACGCCCAGCTGGCCGGCATGCCGCCCTATTACGGCCTGTATGCCGCCTTCCTGCCGGTGATGGTGGCGGCGTTGTGGGGCTCGTCCAACCAGCTCGGCACCGGGCCGGTGGCGGTGGTGTCCCTGCTGACGGCCTCGACGCTCGCGCCCCTGGCCGCGCCGGGTTCCGCCCAGTTCATCGCCCTGGCAATCATGCTGGCGCTGATGGTCGGCATCTTCCAGCTGGCGCTCGGCGCCTTCAAGCTCGGCGTGGTGGTGAATTTTCTCTCGCATCCGGTCATCGTCGGCTTCACCAATGCGGCGGCGATCATCATCGGCCTGTCGCAGGTCAACAAGCTGATCGGTGTGCCGATGGGCCGCTCGGAGCATTTCATCCAGGACATCTGGGGCGTGGTGCAGCAGGCCGGCGACACGCACCTGCCGACCCTGGCCATGGGTGCCGCCGCCATCGCCATCATGTGGGCCCTGCGCAAGTGGGCGCCGAAGATGCCGGGCGTGCTCATCGCGGTGGCCATCACCACCACCGTCAGCTGGTCGATCGGCTTCGAGCGCAATGCCACCGGACGGATCGACAACGTCGTCGATGCCGAGGCCCGCACGCTGCTCAGCGAGCATGCCCGCACCGCGCTGCGCATCGACGAGCTGAACGGCCAGATCGGAACCAAGTCGGCGGAATTGAAAAAGCTGCAGAAGGAGCATGGCGAGCTGGGCCACGAGGCGGCGACGCTGAACTACGAACTGGAGCTGCTCAGGCTGCAGTTGCAGGATCGCGAGAACGAGAACCGCGGGCGCAATCGCGCCATCCGCAGCATCGTCTTCGAGCGCGTGCCCGGCGCCGACGGACAGCCCGACCGGCTGTATGCGGAAGGCAGGGTGCCGCAGGGCGAGCAGTCCGACGGCCGCCGCTGGCGCATCGCCCGCGCCGGCAAGGACGAGTTCAGGCTGGTCGGCGGCGGCGAGGTCGTGGGCAGGGTGCCCGAGGGGCTGCCCAGCATCGGCCTGCCGAAAATCACCTGGGAGATGATCGGCAGCCTGCTCTCGGCCACCATCGTCATTTCGCTGGTCGGATTCATGGAGGCGATCTCCATCGCCAAGGCCATCGCCGCGCGGACCAAGCAGAAGATCGACCCGAACCAGGAGCTGCTCGGCCAGGGCCTGGGCAACGTCGTCGGTGCGCTGAGCCAGGCTTTCCCCGTGTCGGGTTCCTTCTCGCGCTCCGCCGTGAACATCAATGCCGGCGCAATCACCGGTATGTCCTCGGTGTTTACCGGCCTGTTCGTGCTGCTGACGCTGCTATTCCTGACGCCGCTGCTCTACCACCTGCCGCAGGCGGTGCTGGCGGCGGTGATCATCATGGCCGTCATCGGCCTGGTAAATTTTGCGGCCATCAAGCATGCCTGGCAGGCCAGCCGCCACGACGGCATCGCTGCCATCGTCACTTTCGTCGTCACGCTGGCCGCGGCGCCGCACCTGGACAGCGGCATCCTGGCGGGCGCCGGCCTGGCCATCCTGCTCTACCTGCTGCGCACCATGAACCCGCGCGTCGCCATCCTCGGCCGCCATCCGGACGGCACGCTACGCGACGCGAAGCTGCACAACCTGCCGGCTTCGGAGATCGTCACGGCGGTGCGTTTCGACGGCCGCCTGTATTTCGCCAATGTCGCCTATTTCGAGGATGCCATCCTCGAGGCCGTCGCCGCCAATCCGAAGGCGCGCTGGCTGCTGGTGGTGGGCGAGGGCATCAACGAGCTCGACGCCTCGGGCGAGGAAGTCGTGCACCACCTCGTCGAGCGGCTGCGCAGCAACGGCGTGAACATGGTTTTCTCCGGCCTGAAGAAGCAGGTGCTCGACGTGATGCGCGCCACCGGCCTGTACGAGGCAGTCGGCGAGCAGAATTTCTACATCACGGCGGACCGGGCGCTGGAGGCGATCAGTACCGAGATCGAAGCGCAAGGCATCGAAGGCGCCTTCTGCCTGCTGCCGATAAAATGATAACGTCATGGCATGCGAGGCTTCGCCGTCCGCGGCGGCCCGGCGTTTGTTAAGATAAGAGCCGTCATCATGCCAGCTCTGCTCTCCATCGATGTCCTGCTGATCGCCGCCTGCGCCTGGCTGGCACTGGGGTTCGCAGGGCTGGCGGCGCCGCGCAACCTGTACTTCATCAGCAAGATCCTGTTCCCGCTCGGCGCCCTCGTCGGCGTGCTGGCGGGACTGACTTCCCTGCGCTTCCTCGGTACATCGGCGCAGGTCGCCGTGCTGGCGATCGGCCTGCCCGATCTTCCCTTCCATCTGCGCCTCGACAATCTCGCCGCGGTCTTCGTCCTGCTGCTGGGCTTCGCCTCGGCGGGCATTTCGGTTTTCGCCGCCGGCTATTTCCGCAAGGGCGAGGGCGCCGCGCCGGGCCTGATGTGCCTGCAGTACCACTTCTTCCTCGCCAGCATGCTGCTGGTGCTGCTGGCCGACGACGCCTACGCCTTCATGGTGGCCTGGGAGTGCATGGCGCTGTCCTCGTTCTTCCTCGTCACCACCGACCACCGCCACGCCGAGATCCGCCGCGCCGGCTACCTCTACCTGCTGATCGCCCACATCGGCGCCATCAGCATCCTGCTCTCCTTCGGCGTCATGACCGCGGGCAGCGGCGACTACAGCTTCGCCGGCATGCGTGCGCAGGCGCTCTCGCCCTTCTGGGCCTCGGCCGCCTTCCTGCTGGCGCTCGCCGGTTTCGGCGCCAAGGCCGGCCTGCTGCCGTTGCACGTCTGGCTGCCCGAGGCGCATCCGGCGGCGCCCTCGCCGGTGTCGGCGCTGATGAGCGGCGTCATGCTGAAGACCGCCATCTACGGCCTGTTGCGGGTGAGCTTCGACCTCCTCGGCGAGCCGCTCTGGTGGTGGGGCGTGGTGGCGATGAGCATCGGCCTCGCCACCGCCGTCTTTGGCGTGCTCTACAGCACGGTG
>JAEHDO010000281.1 GCA_016880375.1 Betaproteobacteria bacterium
GCGCCCGAGGAAGCGTCCCATCCATTGCAGGGTGTCCGGATTGTCCAGTTCGGGTGCGCGGCCGCCGCGACGGGGGAAAACCGCGAAGCGGAATCCTTCCGCAGCATGCAGGGTCTTGCCGCCGGCCAGCGCCAGGGGCGCCACGACGGGAATTTCCCGCTCGTGCAGTTCCTGAGCGAAGGCATGCTCCTCCAGGATGGCGGCATCGCTCCAGCGTCCCGGCCGGTAGAACTTGGACACCACCGGCGACGCATCGATGATGCCGACCTGATAGACGCGGTTTTCGTAGCTGTTGAGGGCCAGCAGGGCGCCGTCGCAGGGCAGGCCGATGCTTTCCAAGGCGTTCAGGACGACATCGGGGGTGAGGCCAAAATAGGGATGCTCGCCGGAATTCATGACGGCATTGTACGTTCTCCCCGGCGCGTTATCATTGCGCCACGCGACACCCAGAACAAGACCCACGACGATGGCCGACTACCCGCAGCATCTGGTTCACCCGCATCGCCTGTTCGACGGCACCGAGGTCGTCATCCGGCCCATCCGGCCGGAAGATGCCGCCATCGAGCAGGAATTCGTGCGCGGCCTGTCCGACGACTCCCGCTACAACCGTTTCATGGGCCAGTTGCGCGAACTGGCGCCGCGCAAGTTGCAATACATGACGACGATCGACTACGACCAGCACATGGCGCTGATCGCCACGGTGCAGCGCGACGGCCAGGAGATCGAGATCGGCGTCGCCCGCTATGTCGTCACGCCTGGCAGCGACAGCTGCGAGTTCGCCATCGCCGTGGACGATTCGTGGCAGGGTACCGGCGTGGCAGGCATCCTGATGCTGGAACTGATCGAGACGGCGCGGAGCAAAGGGCTGAAAGCCATGGCCGGCTTCGTGCTGGCGAGCAACCACAAGATGCTGAAGTTCTGCCGGCAACTCGGCTTCGAGTTCCATCGCGACATGGGCGAGGGCGACACCATCAACGTCGTCAAGGTGCTTTAGTCTGGCTTCTGCGATGCCAGGCGGTGCGCCCAGCGTGTCGTTTCCGGCAGGCGGTAGCGCGTCAGGCAGGCCATGACCCAGTCAATCGACGATGCCAGGCCGATGCGATGGCCAGGCGAGACATACAGCGGCTTGATGCCTTTGCGGGTGCGCAGCACGGCGCCGATCGTTTCGCCGCCATCCCTGAGCGGCACCCAGGCCCCACGTGCGTTCGGCACTTCTTCGTGCTTTCCGATCAGGCGCGTCTTCGCCACGCCGATGGCGGGAATGTCGAGCAACAGGCCGAGGTGGCTGGCAATGCCGAAACGGCGCGGATGGGCGATGCCCTGGCCATCGCAGAGCAGCAGGTCCGGCCGGACGTTTAGCCGTTCCACCGCCGCCAGAACGGCCGGGATTTCGCGGAAGGATAGCAGCCCTGGCACATAGGGGAAGCGGGTCGGCAGGCGAGCGATGGCCGAGGTCTCCAGCTGCAGCGAAGGAAATGTGAGCACCGCGACGGCGGCTCGCGTCGTGGCGCCATTGTCCTCGAAGCCGACATCCACACCTGCGACGCGGGCGACTGGGCCGAAGTCGTCCCGGCAGACGATTTCCGCGGCCAGGCCCGATTGCAGCGCCATCGCCTCCTTCGGCGTCAGGTCCCAGGCGTGGCGCCGATGAATCTTCATCGATCGCAATGCGCGACCACGAGCGGCACGAGCATCTCGTCGGCGCTGATCCCGGCATGCACGCCGAGCTGGCGGTGGCGCTTTTCCCCCTCCATCCAGTCCAGCAGCGTCCAGTCCTCGCGCATCACCAGTACATAGTCGCCGATGCGCGATAACAGGCGCGGGTCTGCTTCGCCCGGGCCGAACCAGCCCTGTTCAATCAAGGTCCGGCCCGGGAAAGCGTCCAAGCAATGGCCGAAGTTTTCGGCCACGTAGTCCTCGAAGCGGGCCGCCTGCCCGGGCCTGACATAGCAGTAGGCGACGCGGCGCTCGCCGCACAGCGGGCGGGCCAGCGTGGCCGCGAGATCCGGGTGCTGCGCCAGATCGATCTGGCGCTCGGGCGGGGAATCGATGAAGCCGTGATCGGCGCAGGCGAGCACGATGCTGTCGCTGCCGGCGATGGCGGCGAGGAAGGCGCCGAAAGCCTCGTCGAGCGCGGCGAACTGCGCGGCAACCTGTGTGCTGCCGACGCCGTGGATATGGGCCAGTGAGTCGAGCTCGGCGTAGTAGGCGTAGATGTAGGAAGGTTCGCCGGCGTCCCGGATCGCCGCCCTCGTCTGATCGAACAGCTCGGCCAGCGTCATGTAGCCGCGCACTGCGGCGCGGCTGCTGTGATAGAGATTGAATTCCGAATAGGCGATGGATTGCGGCGAGACGAAGACGCTGTGCCGCGCGATGCGATCGACAAATGGCGCATGGCCGAA
>JAEHDO010000282.1 GCA_016880375.1 Betaproteobacteria bacterium
CGAACTCCGCGCCTCCTCCTGGCAATGCCTCTTCGTGCGCGAGCCCGACCGCCTGCGGCTGGAAGCCGCCGGCCTGCTGCTGCGGCGCGGCGTGCAGTTCCACTGGCTGAATCGCGGCTACCGCGACTTCGCCGATTTCCTGCAGGGCTTCACCGCCGACAAGCGCAAGAAGCTCAAGCGCGAGCGGCGCGCCGTCGCCGAGGCCGGGCTGCGCATCGAAGCCCGCCACGGCGACGAGATCGACGCGCCGCTGTGGCGCGCCCTCCATCGCCATTACCGCGATACCTTCCTGCGCTATGGCAATCATCCTGCCTTTTCACTGGAGTTCTTCCGCCGCGCCGGCGCGGAACTCGGGCGCCGCATGGTGGTGTTCGTCGCCTGGCGGGAAGAGAAGCCGGTGGCCTCGTCCATCTGCTATCGCGATGACGCCGCGCTCTACGGGCGCCATTGGGGCGCCGACATCGATTGCCCGGGGCTGCACTTCGAGCTGTGCTACTACCAGGGCATCGAGTACGCCATCACGCACGGCCTGCAGCGCTTCGAGCCCGGCGCGCAGGGCGAGCACAAGCTGGCGCGCGGCTTCGAGCCGGTGCCGACGTGGTCGGCTTTCTGGATCGCCGATCCGCGCCTGCGCGACATCGTCGCGAACTATCTCCAGCGCGAGGACGGCGCGATGCAGGATTACCAGGCAGAGATGGCACTGCATCTGCCGTTCAGGGCTGTGGAGAAGTGATGCCTGCCCGGAATGAAATGGGGTGGGGGGGTGTTTGAAGCGCGGGCTATTTCGGCATGATGTCGGCGAAGTGCCGCAAGGCGGCGAATTCGCCGACATCCTTTTCCGGCTGGCGGGTGTCCGGTCGGTAGACGGCGAGCAGATGGGCAATGCCGGCCTGGCGCGCCGCACGCAGCACCGGCAGGCTGTCGTCGATGAGCAGGGTACGCGCCGGGGCGTAGGGGACCATTGCGCGCAGCGCCGGCCAGAAGGCCGGGTCCTCCTTGGGCTTGCCGATTTCGTGCGAGGTGACGAGCAGGTCGAAATGCATTTTCAGCCCGGTGCGCGCCATCTTCAGCGTGAGGCTTTTCTGATGAGCGTTGGTGACGAGGACGACACCCTTTCCCGCCGCGCGCAACGCTTTCAGGAAGCGTGGCACGTCCGGGTGGACGGCGATGAGGTGCGCCACTTCCTCCTTCAGGCGCTCGATGTCGAGCTGCAACTCGCGCGTCCAGTAGTCCACGCAATACCAGTCGAGGGTACCGGCCTTGGCGCGATAGATGTCGGTAAGGCGGCTGCGCGCTTCCGCATGCGGCAGGCTGTGCCGTTCGGCATAGCGTACCGGGACGTGCTCCTGCCAGAAATGGTTGTCAAAATGCAGGTCGAGCAGGGTGCCGTCCATGTCGAGCAGGACGGTGTCGATGGTGCCCCAGTCGATCATTTGCTTACGGCCTGGAGCAAGGGCGGCTCAGACGGCTCCTGCAACCATGAGGCGGCAACGACGCGATTGCGCCCGCTGCTCTTGGCGGCGTAGAGCGCCTGGTCAGCGCGGTGCATGAGCTGGTCGATGGATTGTTCGTTCTCGAAACGTTGAGCCGCACCGATGCTGACGGTGGTGGGTGTGGGGAAGCCGGGTGCAGGCAGCCGCTCGGCTTCGGTCAATTCGCGCAGCCGCTCGGCAATGGCAATCGCCACTTCCTCGGTGGCGTCGGGCAGCAGCACGGCGAATTCCTCGCCGCCCAGGCGGGCGAAAAAATCGTACTCGCGCAGGTGGGGGCCGACGAGCGCGACGAAGCGGCGCAGCGTGTCGTCCCCGGCGGCATGGCCGAGCTGGTCGTTGATCATCTTGAAGCGGTCGAGGTCAATCATCAGCAGCGACAGCGGCATGTTCTTGCGCCGGCAGCGTGCCAGTTCCGCCTCGGCGCGTGCATAGAAGACGCGCCGGTTGCCGATGCCGGTCAATGCATCGAGCGTGGCCAGCCGGTTCAGTTCCGAGGCCAGCCGGTCAGCGATCATCAGGGCAAAGCCCAGGCTCATCAGCATGACGGTAATGTGGGTGCCGCCGAGGATCATGCCGTTCCAGAAATCGGGAACGAAGAGATTTGCAGGCGCGGCGTCTGCGAACATGGCGTGCCCCAGGCGCACTGTCATCAGCGTGCAGCCGAGAAGGAAGAGCAGGCCGGTGAAGCGGTGCGATACGGGTTTTTCCGCCGTGAGCGGCAGCAGCAGCCGTGCAGCGCTGAGTCCGGTGAGGGTCATCAGGGCGATGGACAGCGCGCCCACCGCTAGGCGGTAGGGCGCCGCCGAGGTCCATAGCAGGGCGAAGACGATGCCCGAGGCGGCCACCGTCGTGAATGCAAGGCGTTTGCCCGGCTTGTCGCCGAGCAGGCGCTGGATGGCCAGGAAGTAGAGTGCCGTGGTCAGCACCAGCAGGGTGTTGCCGAGGACACGGGCAGGCAGGTCGTTGGCGGTCTTCGACAGACTGAGCAGGACCAGTCCGATCGCGAGGGCAATGTTGGCGCCGGTCCAGTAGCCGACCCCAGGCACGCGGGCGGCATAAAATCGCGATACGGCCAGCAGCACCAGCGCGGTAGGCACTGCCGTGAAGGCCATCAGCAAGAGGATGGTGCGGACGTCGAGTATCACTGGTCAGGATTCCGGTTTGAGCAGCGAGGCGCCAAGCAGGGCGCGGCGCCTCAGCCAGGGGCTGGGGCGGTAGCGGGGATCGCCGTAGCAGGCCTGCAGGTTTTCCAGAATGGCAAGCACGGTGGCTGCGCCGAGCGTGTCACCCAGCGCCAGCGGGCCTTTCGGGTAGCCCAGACCGAGGGTGACGGCTCGGTCGATGTCCTCCGGGGTGGCGATGCCCTGCTGGGCAATGTCGCTGCCGATGTTCACGATGTGCGCCAGCACGCGCTGCGCCACCAGCCCGGCGCTGTCGCGGATGACGGACACCGGCACGCCGTCGGCGGCGAAGAGGCCATGCGCCGCCTCGCGCATGGCGGGGGAGGTGAGCGGGCTGGTCATCAGGGTGCGGCGCTTGTCGAAACCGAGGAGAGCATCGATGGCAACAGTGCATGCCGGATCAAGCTCCTCGCGCGCAGCGCAGGCGCTGGCATCCTCGCCCAGCGGCGTGACGATGCACAGGGCGCCGTCCTGCGGCGACTGACTTTCGTCCAGCCTGCCGCCGAGGCTGCGCACCAGTTCGCGCACGGCGGCGGCGAAGGCTGGTCGGGCGCCGCTGACCCAGACGCGGTCCGGCCGTGCGGATGGCGCCGGCGCGACCGGTGCGGCCTGCTGCCTGCCGTTTTCATAGACATAGAAACCGCGACCGCTTTTGCGACCGAGGACGCCGCCGGCAAGGCGTTGCGCCGCCAGCGCGGAGGGGCGGTAGCGCGGCTCCTCATAGTATTGGCGGTAGATCGACTCCATGACCGGATGCGAGACGTCGAGGCCGGTGAGGTCGAGCAGTTCGAACGGACCCATGCGGAAGCCGGCCGCCTCGCGCAGGATGCGGTCGATCTCGTAGAACTCGGCGACATTCTCGCCAAGCAGGCGCAGGGCTTCGGTGACATAACCGCGGCCGGCGTGATTGACGATGAAGCCCGGCGTGTCCCTGGCGCGCACCGGCGTGTGCCCCATGCGCCGGGCGAGTGCCGTCAATGCCTCGCCGACCCAGGGTTCGGTGAGCAGGGCGTCGATCACCTCGACGACCTTCATCAGCGGCACCGGGTTGAAGAAATGGTAGCCGGCGACGCGGCCTGGCCGGCGGCAGGCGGCGGCGATCTCCGTCACGGACAGCGAGGAAGTGTTGCTGGCGAGAATGCAATCCCCGGCGACGAAGCTTTCCAGCGCGATGAATAACTGGCGCTTGGCCTCCAGCTTTTCGATGATGGCCTCGACCACGATGTGGCAGGGCGCAAAGGCTTCAAGCGCGGCGACCGGCGCGATGCGGGCGGCGGCGGCTTCGGCAGCTGCCGGATCGATCTTGCCTTTGGCGGCCAGTGCGGACAGCGTTGCGGCGATGGTGTCGCGCGCTGCAGCGGCGGCGCCGGGCGCAAGGTCGAAGAGCAGGACGCGGATGCCGGCCTGGGCAGCGATTTGCGCAATGCCGCGGCCCATGGCGCCGGCGCCGGCAATGCCGAGCGTCAGTGCAGGGGATTCAATAGCTGTCTGCATCAGCATGCGGTTTCAGGAAACGGCGAAGTATAGCCCGATTGAACCATCCCGTTCCTTGCATTACCATCATCAACATAACGATTATCGAGCGGAGGGGACATGTACCGCAAAGTGCTTCTGGCCTACGATGGTTCGCAGAGCGGGCGCACGGCGCTGCTCGAGTGTGCCGACATCAATAATTTTCTGCACGCGGAGATCCACCTGCTGGCCGTGGCGCCGCTGATGGCCGGGCTCTACCTGACCGAGGGCTTCGTGCCGGATACCCTGCAGGAGGACGAGAACCGGCGCTTCAGGGAGATTCTCGACGAGGGCCTGAAACTGCTCGATGAGAGGGGGGTCAAGGCCGAAGGCCACGTCGTTACCGGCGAGCCGGTCGATGAGATCTGCCGCCTGGCCAGCGAACTGGGCGCCGACCTCATCGTCGTCGGCCACCACAAGCACGCTTTCTTCATGTCGCGCTGGTGGAGGGGTTCGGTAGGCGCCACCCTCATCGAGGATGCGCCCTGCAGCGTGCTGATCGCGCTCGCCCGCTGAACTGCCCCGAAATGGGGCGGTCGGCCTGACTTAATGCAAAATCACCACAGCCGCCACCAGGCTTCCTTGCCGTCGAGGCCGCGCTTGTAGTAATCGCTGTTGGGGAAGTTGGTGCGCATGACGCGCTCGGCGTCATCACGCAGATCGTTCAGGCCGAGCGCATCGTAGGCCTTCACCAGGATGAACAATGCCTCCTCGTTGGCCGGCGCGTCGACGTAGGTCCGGACTGCGAACTGGGCGCGGTTGGCGGCAGCCAC
>JAEHDO010000283.1 GCA_016880375.1 Betaproteobacteria bacterium
CCGACGCCAGCTTCCGCGACCTGCAGGCGCAGGTGGAAGGAACCGAGAACCGCATTACCGTGGCGCGCAATCGCTACATCAAGGCGGTGCAGGAGTACAACGTCACGGTGCGCGTTTTCCCCAGCAACCTGACCGCCATGCTGTTCGGCTACCAGACCAAGGCCAACTTCACGGTCGAGGATGAGAAGGCGCTGTCCGCCCCGCCGACGATCAAGTTCGACAGCAACGCCAAGCCGGGTGCGGCCGCCGAAAAGCCGTCCGGCAGCGCCCTCTCGGCCGGCTATTAAGCTTGCACGGGTTTCACCGCCTGGTTGTGGCTTGCGTCGGCCATCCGCTTGCGGAGCGCTTGCCGCTTCTGGATACGGCCCGCAAGCAACTGCCCGGCCGCCCTGTGATGCGTTGAATCGCCGCCTCAATGGCCGGCGTTGACGTTCTTCGCCGCAGCCAGGAGTTGTTGCAGTTCCTCCCCATGCTCGCGCATGTTGCGGCGGTGCCAGAAACCGACCAGAAACATGGTCAGGCTGACGAAGACGCCGAAGATCACGATCACCACGTAAATCGACAGGTCCAGATAGACCAGCAGGGCATAGAGCCCCAGCATGGCCAGAATGCTGGTGTTCTCGTTGAAGTTCTGCACGGCGATGGAATGGCCCGCACCCATCAGGATGTGTCCGCGATGCTGCAGCAGGGCGTTCATCGGCACGACGAAAAAGCCGGCCATGGCGCCGACCGCCACCATCATGACCAGAGCCACCGGCAGGTCGGTGACGAAGATCATGCCCATCACGACGATGCCCATGGTGATGCCGACCGGCAGCACCTTCACCGACTTGTCCAGCGACACAGCCTTCGCCGCGATGACTGCGCCTACGGCAATGCCCAGCGCCACGACGCCCTGCAGCACGGTGGCCTTGTCGAGCGGCAGGCCGAGGGCCTTGTCGGCCCATTTCAGAACGATGAATTGCAGGGTGGCGCCGGCGCCCCAGAACAGGGTGGTGACCGCAAGCGATATCTGGCCCAGCTTGTCGCGCCATAGCAGGCGGACGCAGTGCCAGAATTCGTGCATCAGGTATACGGGGTTCTTGTGAAGTGGTTTGTGGTCGACGCCGGTGTCGGGAATGAAGAGGTTGAAGAGGGCGGCAATGAGATAAAGCAGAGAAATCGCCAGCATGGCGACCTCCGCCGACGTATCGATGCTGGTTTCGATGGCCGGCAGGTCGATGGCTAGGAGATGGGCGCTCACCGTCGGGTTGATCAGCACGCCGCCCAACACCGTGCCGAGGATGATGGCGGCTACCGTCAGGCCCTCGATCCAGCCGTTGGCGATGACCAGCTTGTCGTGCGGCAGGTACTCGGTGAGGATGCCGTACTTGGCCGGGGAGTAGGCCGCGGCGCCGAGCCCGACGATGGCGTAGGAGAGCAGCACGTAGTAGTAGATCGGAATGCCGAGAAGATCGAGCACCGGCACGGTCGCTACGAGCATCATGAAGCAGCCGGCGATCTTGATGGTGTTGCTGATGAGCATCACACGGCCCTTGGCCATCGAGTCGGCGAAGGCGCCGACGAAAGCCGCCAGGGCGACGTAAGAAACGGTAAAGAACAGTTTCAGCAGCGGCTCGTACTGGGCGGGGGAGCGGATGTCACGCAGCATGGAGATGGCCGCGATGAGCAGTGCATTGTCGGCGAGCGCGGAAAAAAACTGCGCCGCCATGATGATGTAGAAGCCGCGATTCATTCAGTGATACGAGCCGGGAGCGGTCTAGTCGTGAACAAGAGGGCGAGAATGATTTGATTATTATCGGTTTTGCGACGCGGTTTTATACCACGAAGCGGAAATGAGCGTCAGGAGTCCCCGTGTAGTCAGGCTTTCGTAATGTTTTCATGCAGGAACCGTCGCCCAAACACTGGAATCAGGCTACCTTATGCGGCCAATTTGTGCTTGAATAGTAGCTTATAAGAAACAGCTAGGGGAGCCGATTATGGCCGATCGGAGATTGCAGGTCTTTCACGCTGTCGCCAAGCAGTTGTCCTTCACCAAGGCGGCGGAGGTGCTGTTCATGACGCAGCCGGCGGTGACCTTCCAGATCAAGCAGTTGGAAGAGCATTTCAATACCCGGCTGTTTGATCGCGGCCACGGCAAAATTTCGCTCACGCCGGCCGGCGAGACGGTGCTCGAATACGCCGAGCGTATTCTTGGCCTGTCTTCGGAGCTGGATGTGCGCCTCGCGGAGATGACCGGGTTGATCGGGGGACCGCTTCTGGTCGGCGCCAGCACCACCATCGCCGAATTCATGCTGCCGCGCATTCTCGGCGAGTTCAAGTCGCAATATCCAAATGTAAAACCGCGTCTGATCGTCGCCAACTCGGAGTCGATCGAGACACGCGTCGCCGAACATACGCTGGACATCGGCCTCATCGAAGCGCCTTCGCACCAGGGCACCCTGCAGTGCGAGGTCTGTTGCGAGGACGAGCTGCTCGTCATCTGCGCGCCGGGTTCCCCGCTGGCCAAGAACAAGGAACTGACGCCGCAACTGCTGGCGACGCATCCCTTTGTCAGTCGCGAGCCTGGCTCCGGCACCCGCGAGGTGACGGACAACTATTTCCGCGTCGCCGGCGTACCGCCGGAGAGCCTCAATGTCGTCATTGAACTCGGCAGCCCGGAAGCGATCAAGGGCGTGGTGGAGACCGGCATCGGCTTTGCCATCGTCTCGCGCGCCTCGGTGTTCAAGGAGAAGCGTCTCGGCGATCTGCTGGCCATCCCGCTCAAGCCGCGCCTCCACCGCACGCTGTCGATGGTCTATCCGAAGGAAAAATTTCGCTCGCGCCTGGTGAACACTTTCGTCGAATTCGCCGATCTCAAGCTCAGGCAGTTTGCCTCGAGACAAGGCTGAAGCCTCACGCGCCCGACTTGACCCGCCCGATCCGCGCCACTCTCGACCTTTCCGCCCTGCGCGGAAACTTCGCCGTTGCCCGGCAGCACGCCGGCGAGGCCCGCCTGTGGGCCGTCATCAAGGCGAATGCCTATGGACACGGACTGATGTCCACGGCCGAGGCGCTCGATGACCTTGCCGACGGCTATGCGCTGCTCGACCTCGATGACGCGGTTGCCCTGCGCGAGGCCGGTTATCGCCAGCCGCTTCTTCTGCTCGAAGGGTTTTTCGAAGCCGACGAACTGCCGCTCGTCGCCGAGTACGGCCTGACGCCGGTTGTCCATACCCTGGAGCAGATAGAAATGCTGACCGGCGCAGCCCTGCCGGCGCGGCTGCCGGTGTACCTCAAAATCAACACGGGCATGAACCGGCTTGGTTTATCCCCAGAATCTTTTCATACGGCCCTCACTGCGCTGGAGACCCTGCCCAGCGTTGCCTCGGTGACGCTGATGACCCATTTTGCCGATGCCGACCTGGAACGCGGCATCGGCTGGCAGATGACACGCTTCGTGGAGTCCGTGCAAGGCTGCGAACACCCGCTCAGCCTGGCCAACTCGGCGGCGCTGCTGCGCTTTCCGGAAACGCGTCGCGGCTGGGCGCGGCCCGGCATCATGCTCTACGGCAGTTCGCCTTTTCCCCAGGATGCAAGCGCCGAGCAGCTGGGCCTGCGTCCGGTGATGACGCTCTCCAGCGAGCTCATTGCCGTGCATGACCTGCAGAAGGGCGACCGTGTCGGCTATGGCGGCGTGTTTTCCGCGGAAGCGCCGATGCGCATCGGCATCGTCGCCTGCGGTTACGCCGACGGCTACCCGCGCCATGCGCCGACGGGCACGCCGATACTCGTCGAGGGCCGTCGCACGCGCACCGTTGGCCGCGTCTCGATGGACATGATCATGGTCGATCTCACGGCCATTCCGGAGGCCGGCATCGGCTCGCCGGTGGTGCTGTGGGGCGAGGGCCTGCCGGTCGACGATGTCGCCACTGCCGCCGGCACCGTCAGCTACGAGCTGCTCTGCGCCCTCACCCAGCGGGTTCCGCTAATCGAAAAAGCGTAGCCGGGCTCGCGCAGCGAGCCCGGCTGCCGGTAGTATTCCTGCATGGCCAAACAAAAAACCGTCTACACCTGTACCGAATGCGGCGGCAGTTCGCCCAAGTGGCAGGGCCAATGCCCCCACTGCAACGCCTGGAATACGCTGGTGGAGACACTCGCGGAGGCGGCCGCCACCAACCGCTTTTCCGCCATTGCCGGCACGGGCCGGCTGCAGCGCCTGGCCGAGATCAGCCCACATGAGGATTCCCGCGTCGCCACCGGCATCGAGGAGTTCGACCGCGTGCTGGGCGGCGGGCTGGTGGCGGGCGGGGTGGTGCTGATCGGCGGCGATCCCGGCATCGGCAAGTCGACCCTGCTGTTGCAGGCGCTGGCCCAGTTGGCCGGCCGGCATGCGGCACTGTACGTCACCGGCGAGGAATCCGGCGAGCAGGTGGCGCTGCGCGCGCAGCGGCTGCAGCTCGACGCCGGCCGCATGCAGCTGCTCACCGAAATCCATCTCGAAAAGATTCTCGCCGCGCTGATCGAACACAAGCCGCGCATCGCGGTCATGGATTCGATCCAGACGCTGTATTCCGATGCACTGCAGTCGGCGCCCGGTTCCGTGGCCCAGGTGCGCGAGTGCGCCGCGCAGCTGACGCGCTACGCCAAGCAGTCCGGCACCTGCATCGTCTTCGTCGGCCACGTCACGAAGGAGGGCGCACTGGCCGGTCCGCGCGTGCTCGAGCACATCGTCGATACCGTGCTCTACTTCGAGGGCGACTCCAACTCCAGCTTTCGCCTCATCCGCGCCGTGAAGAACCGCTTCGGCGCGGTGAACGAGCTGGGAGTCTTCGCCATGACCGACAGAGGGCTGCGCGGTGTTTCCAATCCCTCGGCGCTGTTCCTCTCCCAGCATGGGCAGCAGGTGGCCGGTTCCTGCGTGCTGGTGACGCAAGAGGGCACGCGGCCGCTGCTGGTGGAGATCCAGGCGCTGGTGGACGAGGCGCACTCGCCCAGTCCGCGCCGCCTCTCCGTCGGCCTCGAGCAGAACCGCCTGGCCATGCTGCTGGCGGTGCTGCACCGCCATGCCGGCATCGCCTGTTTCGACCAGGATGTCTTCGTCAACGCCGTCGGCGGCGTCAAGATCGGCGAGCCGGCGGCCGACCTTGCCGTGCTGCTGGCCATCGTCTCCAGCCTGCGCAACCGGCCGCTGCCGCAAAAGCTGATCGCCTTCGGCGAGGTCGGTCTCGCCGGCGAGATCCGCCCGGCGCCGCGTGGCCAGGAGCGCCTCAAGGAAGCCGCCAAGCTCGGCTTTACCCAGGCGCTCATCCCGAAAGCCAATGCGCCGAAGCAACCAATCAAGGACATCGAGGTCATAGCCCTGGAGCGGGTAGAACAGGCAGTGGACAAGATCCGGGAATTGAATTGAATAGCTGGCACCTTTCATGGCAGATGCTGAAGCGCGATTTCCGCGCCGGCGAGCTGCGCCTGCTCGGACTGGCGCTGGTCATCGCCGTCGCCAGCCTGTCCAGCGTCAGCTTCTTCTCCGATCGCCTCTCGCGGGCGCTTGCGCGCGAGGCGCACCAACTGCTCGGCGGCGACCTGCTGTTGCTGGCCGACCATCCCTGGGATGACGCCTATCGTGCCGAAGCGCAGCGGCTTGGCCTGCGTGTCGTCGGCAGCGTCGGCTTTCCGAGCATGACATCGGTCAACGGTGCCAGCCATCTGGCCGACATCAAGGCGGTCGAGCCGGGCTACCCATTGCGCGGCTCGTTGCGCATCGCACCCGCACTCAACCAGCCGGATGCCGAAACGCGCGAAACGCCGGCGCGCAGCACGGTCTGGCTGGACGAGCGGCTGGCATCGGCGCTGGCGGCAAAGGTCGGCGATGAGGTGCGCCTGGGCAATGGCGCATTCGCCGTCTCGGCGGTACTGACTTTGGAGCCGGACCGCGGGGTGAACTTCTTCAACATCGCGCCGCGCCTGATGATGCACGCCGATGACCTGCCGGCAACGCAATTGATCCAGGTCGGCAGTCGCGTCAGCTGGCGCCTGCACCTTGCCGGCGAAGCGAAAGCCGTTGCCGCGTTCCAGAAGTGGTCAGAAACGCGTCTTGGCCGCGGCGAGCGCATCGAAAGCCTCGACAACGCCCGCCCCGAGGTGCGCAACGCCCTCGATCGCGCCGAGAAGTTCCTGCGCCTGGCGGCGCTGCTGGCGGCCGTGCTGGCGTCGGTGGCCGTCGGCCTGGCCGCGCGCCGCTTCATGCAGCGCCACCTCGACGGCTGTGCCGTGATGCGCTGTCTCGGTGCGCGCGAAAGCCAGCTGATCCGCATTTATCTCGGCGAATTCCTGCTCTTCGGCGCCATCGCCTCGGCACTCGGCTGCCTGGCAGGTTTCGGCGCGCAATATGCGCTAGAAAGCTTGCTGGCCAATCTGCTGACGGCCGCGCTGCCGGCGCCTTCGCTCCTGCCGCTTTTATATGGCTTCAGCGTCGGCCTGGCGCTGCTGGCCGGCTTTGCCCTGCCGCAACTGATGCGCCTGCGCAACGTGCCGACGGTGCGCGTGCTGCGGCGCGAATGGGCCGATGCCGAGCCGCTGGCGTGGACCGGCTACGGCTTCGGCGCCGTGGTGCTGGCGGCCCTCATGCTGTGGATGGCAGCCGACCTCAAGCTCGGCCTGTGGGTGCTCGGCCTGTTTTCGCTCGCCGTGGCCATTTATGCCGGCGTGGCGCGCCTGGTCCTGGCCGCGGCAGGCCGCTTGCGCGGTGCGGCCGGCGCCGGCTGGCGCTACGGCATCGCCTCGCTGCATCGCCGGCTTGGCACCAGCGTCATCCAGGCCGTGGCCCTTGGTTTGGGCATGACGGCGCTGCTGCTGCTGACGCTGGCGCGCGACGATCTGCTGGCGTCCTGGAAGCGCAGCGTGCCGCCGGATGCGCCCAACCGCTTCGTCATCAACATCCAGCCGGAACAGCGCGCACCGGTGCGTGAACTGTTCGCCGCCAAGGGGCTGGAGAAACCGGACCTGCTGCCGATGGTGCGTGGCCGCCTGGTGGCGGTGAACGGGCGGCCGGTGGTTGCGGCGGACTACGAGGAAGAGCGTGCCCAGCGCCTGGTCGAGCGCGAGTTCAACCTCTCCTGGATGGCCGATCTGCCCGAGGGCAACTCGC
>JAEHDO010000284.1 GCA_016880375.1 Betaproteobacteria bacterium
ATCGCCTTCGGCCCCGGCCACGTCTTCGGCACGCCGCTGCCGGGCGAGGCCGGCAACAGCGTCGTCGGCGCCCACCGCGACACCCATTTCGCCTTCCTGCGCGAGCTGCGGCCGGGCGAGGAGATCGTCGTGACAAAGTCAGCCGCCACGACACGGCGCTACCGCGTCAGCGGCGCCGAGATCGTCGGCAAATCGGAAACCCGCGTGCTGGCGCAGCCGCCCGGCGAGACGCGCCTGACGCTGGTCACCTGCTACCCCTTCGACGCCCTGCGCGCCGGCGGCCCGCTGCGCTACGTCGTCACCGCCCGCGCCATCTGAAAGGAGATTCGCCATGAACGCACTCTGCTTCTCAGTCGCCCTCGCCAACACCCGCGCCTTCGACGACAACTCGGGCTATCCGCGGCCGATCCTCGTGCCGCGGGTGGACAAGGTCGTCGTCGACAAGACGCGCCGCCGCCTGAAGCTGATGGGCCGGCAGCACGTCGTGCGCAGCTACCGCATTTCGCTCGGCGATGACGGCCGCACGCCGGCCGGCCGCTACGTCGTCGCCGGTCGCAACCCGAACAGCCCCAACCACCTCGCCCTGCGCCTCGCCTGCCAGGCGCCGTCCACCCCCGGACGCGCCGGCGGCAGCCTGCAGATCCACGGCACGCCCGACTGGCTCGGCCCGCTCGCCGTGGCGCTGAAGGGCAGCGACTGGACCACCGGCGGCATCGGCCTCGCCAACGACGACATCGAGGAGATCTGGAACCTGGTGCCGGACGGCACGCCGATCGTGATACGGCCGTAGCGCCCCTCACCCCAGCCCTCTCCCCGCTCTCGGGGAGAGGGGGCCAAAAGCTCCGTTCACCCTGTAAAATCCGGGGATGAAACGGATTTCCATCTACGATTCCACCCTGCGGGACGGCGCCCAGGCGCAGGGCATCTCGTATTCCGTCGAAGACAAGGTCAAGATCGTCGAGAAGCTCGACGCCCTCGGCGTGCATTACATCGAGGCCGGCAACCCCGGCTCCAATCCGAAGGACCTGGAGTTCTTCGAGCGCGTGCGCGGCATGAAGCTGAAGCACGCCAAACTCATTGCCTTCGGCGCCACGCGCAAGATCGGCATCAAGGCCGAGGACGACGGCAACGTGCGCTCGATCCTCGCCGCCGGCACCGACGCCGTCGCCATCTTCGGCAAGAGCTGGGACTACCAGGTCACCGAGATCCTGCGCACCCAGCTCGACGAGAACCTGCGCATGATCGGCGACACCGTCCGCCATCTCAAGCAGCAAGGCAAGGAAGTGGTCTACGACGCCGAGCACTTCTTCGACGGCTGGAAGGCCAACCCGGACTACGCCCTCGCCACGCTCAGGGCGGCGGCGGATGCCGGCGCCGACAGCCTGTGCCTGTGCGACACCAACGGCGGCACCTTCCCGAACGACATCTTCGCCATCACGCAGAAGGTCGCCGCGCAATTCAAGACGCCGATCGGCATCCACTGCCACAACGACTGCGAGATGGCGGTGGCCAACTCGGTGATGGCGGTGCAGGCCGGCGCGACGCAGGTGCAGGGCACCATCAACGGCATCGGCGAGCGCTGCG
>JAEHDO010000038.1 GCA_016880375.1 Betaproteobacteria bacterium
GCTGGTACGGCGTCGGCCGCTTCAACTACTCCCTGCGCGAGAGCAAGCTCATCGAGGCCATCGGCGGCCTCGAGTACAACGGCGGCTGCTGGGTCGGCAGGGTTGTGCTGCAGCGTTACGCCACCTCTGCGGGCGACACGAACACCGCCATGTTCGTCCAACTCGAGCTGAACGGCTTCTCCAGCATAGGCTCCAACCCGCTGCAGATGCTGGCGCGCAGGATTCCGGGCTACGGTCGCATCAACCAGTCCATAGCGGACCCGGCATTCGGTTACCAATGACAATCAGGAAGGGTGCGCCGGTGATCGGCAAATCGGTTTGCGCGCGGCTATTTCTTGCCGTGGCGGTTCTCATCAGCCTGCCGTGCAGCCTGGCCCTGGCGCAGGGGCGTGCGCCGCGGGTGATCGAGGCCGACCGCATCATTGCGGTGGTCAACGACGAGGTGATCACCCTGAATGAACTGACGGCGCGCATGGCCACAGTCGAGCGGCAGTTGCGGCAGCAAGGCACGCAGATGCCGCCGCGCGATGTGCTCGAGAAGCACATTCTCGAGCGGATGATCCTTGACCGCGTGCAGCACCAGCTGGCCAGGGAAACCGGCCTGCGCATTGACGATGCGCAGCTCGACCAGACGATTGCCCGAATTGCCGAGAGCAACCGCATGGGAGTGGCGCAATTACGCGCCTCGCTGGAGCGGGACGGCATCACATGGACCAAGTTCCGCGAGGACATACGCGGCGAGATCGTCGTCGGTCGTCTGCGGGAGCGCGAGGTCGACAGCAAGATCGTCGTATCGGAAGGCGAGATCGACAATTTTCTCGCGACCGCCGGCATGGCCGGCCGCGAGGAATTCAATCTGGCACACATTCTCCTGCGCGTGCCGGAGCAGGCCAGGCCGGAGCAATTGGCGCGCCTTCAGGCGCGCGCGGAGGAGATCATTTCCCAGCTCCGGCGCGGCGCCGATTTTGCCCAGATGGCGGCAAGCTACTCGGATGCGCCCGACGGGCTTTCAGGCGGCGCAATGGGTTGGCGGTCCATTGAGCGCCTGCCCACGCTGTTTGCCGAAGCGGTGCCGAAGCTCAAGCCGGGCGAGGTGTCCGAAGTGCTGCGCAGCCCGGCGGGCTATCACATTGTCAAGCTGCTCGACCGGCGGGGCGGTGCGCTCAAGGCGCAGCCGGTGGAGCAGACGCGCGCCCGCCATATCCTGATCAAGACCAGCGAGCTGGTATCGGAGGCGGAGGCCAGGCGGCGGCTGGTGGCGCTGAAGGAGCGGCTTAACCATGGCGCCGATTTTGCCGAGCTTGCCCGCCTGCATTCGAACGATCTTTCCGCCGCCAAGGGCGGCGATCTGGGCTGGCTGAGCCCCGGCGACACCGTTCCCGAGTTCGAGCGGGCCATGAACAGCCTCAAGCCGGGAGAAGTTGGCGAGCCCGTGCAGTCCCCCTTTGGCTGGCATTTGATCCAGGTCATGGAGCGTCGCATGGACATCTCCCAGGAACGGGTGCGTCAGAGCGCACGGCAGACCATACGCGATCGCAAGGCCGATGAGGCTTACCAGGACTGGCTGCGGCAGATTCGCGACCGGGCCTATGTGGAATACCGGGTGGAAGACAACCGGTAGCATCCTGTCGCTGACGGCATGAGGCCCTCTCCTGTGATTGCCGTCACCAGCGGCGAGCCGGCCGGCATCGGGCCTGAGCTTTGTGCCATGCTGACGCACCAGCACATTGCCGCCCGCCGGGTGATCCTTGGCGATCGCCAGTTGCTTGAGGCGCGCGCGCGGCAAATCGGCATTCCTCTCCCGCTCGCCGATTTCAAGCCGGACGCCACGCCGGGCGAAGGCGTTCTGGAAATCCTCAATTTGCCGTTGTGCGCTCCATCCCGCGCCGGCCACCTCGATCCGGCCAACGCCGCCTATGTCCTGGCGCTGCTCGATCGCGCCCTTGCGGGGTGCCGGTCCGGCGAGTTTGCGGCGATGGTGACGGCCCCGGTCCACAAGGGGGTGATCAACCAGGCCGGCGTCGCCTTCACGGGGCATACCGAGTATCTGGCCGAGAAGGCCGGCACGCCCCGCGTCGTCATGATGCTGGCCGGCGCCGGTTTGCGCGTGGCGCTGGCAACCACGCATCTGCCGCTGAAGGACGTGCCGGCCGCCGTCACGCGGCACGAACTGGAAACGACGATACGCATCCTGCACGCCGACCTGGTGAGCAAATTCGGCATCGCGCAGCCGCGCATCCTCGTCGCCGGCCTGAATCCGCATGCCGGCGAGGGCGGCCACATGGGCCGCGAGGAAATCGAGGTGATCGCGCCGGTTCTGGAGAAATTGCGCGGGGAGGGCATGGATCTGGCGGGACCGCTTCCGGCGGATACGCTGTTCACGCGCGGTGTGCTGGCGGGTTCGGATGCGCAACTCGCCATGTACCATGACCAGGGCCTGGCGGTGCTCAAGTACGCGGCCTTCGGGGACGGCATCAACATCACGCTGGGCCTGCCCATCATCCGCACCTCGGTCGATCACGGCACGGCGCTCGATCTGGCCGGCACCGGCAAGGCCGATCCGCGCAGCCTGTTCGCTGCGGTGGAGCTGGCGGTCGAGCTGTCGCTGCGCCGATGAGGGGTCACGTTCCAAGAAAACGATTCGGCCAGAACTTCCTGGTTTCTGCGGGAGTGGTTGCGAAGATCGTCGAGGCAATCCGACCGCAGGCAAACGACACCGTCGTCGAAATCGGCCCGGGCCTCGGTGCCCTCACCGAGCCGCTGCTGGCGCGGCTGGATCACCTCCACGTTGTCGAGATCGACCGCGACCTGATCGCCCGCCTGCACCAGCGCTTTGCCCCGGAAAGGCTGACGATCCATGAGGGCGATGCGCTGCAGTTCGACTTCTCCGGCCTCGGATCCGGACTGCGCGTGGTCGGCAACCTCCCCTACAACATCTCCACGCCGCTGCTGTTCCATCTCGCCGCTTGCGCCGAACGGGTGCGCGACATGCACTTCATGCTGCAGCGCGAGGTGGTCGAGCGCATGGTGGCGCCCCCCGGCGGATCGGAATACGGCCGGCTGTCGGTGATGCTGCAATACCGCTTCGAGTTGGAACGGCTGTTTCTGGTGCCGCCGGGGGCCTTCAATCCGGCGCCGAAGGTCGAATCGGCGGTGGTGCGGATGATCCCCCGCCCGCAGGAGACCCTTGCCGCCATTGACGAAGCCTTGCTCGCCGAGGTGGTAAAGTCAGCCTTTGCGCAACGGCGCAAGATGCTGCGCAATACGCTGCGCGAGCGGTTGACGGAGGCGGATTGGACGGCGCTGGATATCGACCCGACACGGCGGGCGGAGGAACTGGCGGTTGGCGATTACGTCAGCATCGCCAACCGCCTTGTTCGGCTTACTTCTTCGTCGAGCAGGTCTTGATGCCGAAGGGCAGGTAAGCCGGGCACCAGCCAATGGTGCCGGTGGCGAGCGGCAACACGCCGATCCAGGCCCAGACCGGGCCGCCCATGAACGCCCACGCCACGAGGGCGAGTCCAACGATGATCCGAAGCGTGCGGTCGATGCCGCCGACATTGCTTTTCATGGTATCTCCTGTTGTGGGTTAAAACCGGGTTGCCATTAGACGCCACGGCGGCGCCGGCGTCTGTAACCAACGTTACACAGCTTCTGCAAGCCGGCGCAGGCCGGCGGCATCGCGGATCTCGATCTGCTCGCGTCCCAATGTCACCAGGCCCTGCTCGGCGAAGCCCTTCAGCAGGCGGCTGACCATTTCGCGCACGCTGCCCAGTTCGTCGGCAAGCTGCTGGTGGGTGGCACGCACGATGCGGCCCTTGCCGAGCAGCAGTGCGGCGAGCCGCTGGTCCAGCTTGCGGAAGGCGACCTCCTCGACCAGCCGCATCAGGTCGGCCATGCGCTCGGCGAAGAGATTGAAAATGAAATTGCGGAAGGGGGCCAGCGCCAGCAATTCGGTGAACATGCCTTGCGGCAGCATCACCAGCACCGTCTCGCTCTCCGTCGTGCCGCGGGCGTTGTAGGGCACGTTGCCGAGCAGGCAGCTGGAGGTGATGATGCAGGTTTCCCCCGGCATGACGCGGTAGAGGGGCAGCTCGCGGCCGCTGGCGGAGACTTTCGCCACACGGATGGCGCCGGCGAGGACGAAGGGAAATCCCTGGCAAGGCTGGCGCTCGTCGAACAGCATGGCACCGGACGGGACGGTCACGGCCAGGGCCGCGGCGGCGATTTCCTCGCGCAGCTTCGGCGGCAGTTCCGCCAGCACCGGATACTGAGCTTCGAGTTGCAGCAGCGGCACACTCATCTCAGTTCTGCCATGACGGGGGCGTGGTCGGAGGGCCGCTCGGCCTTGCGCGCTTCCTTGTCCACCGTGCAGGCCGCGCAGTTCCTTGCGAGGTCCGCCGAGAGCAGGATGTGGTCGATGCGCAGGCCCATGTTGCGGCGGAAGGCCATCATGCGGTAATCCCACCACGAGTAGGTCTTCTCGGGCTGCTCGAAGAGCCGGAAGGCATCCTGCAGCCCCAGTTCGAGCAGGCGCCGGAAGGCGGCGCGCTCCGGTTCGGAGAACAGCACCTGCCCCTCCCAGGCCTTCGGGTCATGCACGTCGCGCGCTTCGGGCGCGATGTTGTAATCGCCGAGGAGCGCGAGGCGCGGGTGGCGCAGCAGTTCCGACTGCAGCCAGGCCGTCAGCGCCTCGATCCATCTCAGCTTGTAGGCGTACTTGTCCGAGCCGACACTCTGGCCGTTGGGGAAGTAGCCGCAGACCACGCGCACGCCATCGACGGTTGCAGCGATGAGCCGCTGCTGCTCGTCGGCAAGGCCGGGAATGCCGACCGACACCTCGCCGAGTGGCCTGCGGGACAGGATGGCGACGCCGTTGTAGGTCTTCTGGCCGGCGAAGGCGGACAGGTAGCCGGCCGCCTCGAGCGCCATGATCGGAAAGGCCTTGTCCTCCAGCTTGGTTTCCTGCAGGCAGACGACATCAGGCTGGCGGGAAACCAGCCAGTCGAGCAGTTGCGGCAGGCGAACCTTGAGGGAGTTGACGTTCCAGGTGGCGAGCTTCATTTCCCGGCAGGCGGATTGCCCGGGACCTGCCCAGGCACGCTGCCCGGAATGGCGGTACGGGGGTACCCCGCCATGTCGAGCAGGCCATGCCAGATATCCGCCTCGTAGCCAATCTGCTTGTGGGTGCCGACGGTCAGTGAAGGGAACAGCAACTTGTCCGTTCCCAGCGCCTTCTTGAAACTATCGCCGTCGCTGGTGGTGACGACCTTGCTTTCGCTAAATGGGATGCCACGCCGGGTCAGGGTGTCGCGCGCGGCAGCGCACTCCGCGACGCATTCCGGCGTGGTGTAGAGCGTGACCGGAAACTCCTGCGCTGCCTTCTGCGCCTCGTATGAAAGTCCGCTGGTCTCAATGGTGGAGACGCCGAGGCGCGGCTGGTCGACCTTCTTGATCTCCTTCGGCGGCGGCTGGTCGGAGTAATGCACCTTGCCGTTCTTGTCTACCCAGCGGTAGAGGTTCTGAGCATCGGCGCCCGATGCGAGCATGGCCAGCGAAAGCAGACAGACGGTGAAAATCCTCATGGCGCGCCTCCGGAAAACGGCTACGCCAGAATCATACCACTGTGTCGCAGCAGGGCATCGACGCTGGGCGGCCGGCCGCGGAAGGCCTTGAAGGACTCCAGCGCCGGTCGGCTGCCGCCGACGGCGAGAATCTCGTCGCGGAAGCGTAAGCCGGTGGCCGGATTCAGAACGCTGCCGTCGCGCCGCTCCTCCTCGAAGGCGGCGAAGGCATCGGCGGAGAGCACCTCGGCCCACTTGTAGCTGTAGTAGCCGGCGGCGTAGCCGCCCGAAAAGATATGCGAGAAGCTGTTTGGGAAACGGTGCCAGGGCGGCGGAAAGATCACCGAGACTTCCCGGCGTACTTCCTCGAGCAGGTCGATGACGCTTTCCTGGCCGGCAGGCTCGAAGTCGCTGTGCAGCAGCAGGTCGAACAGGCTGAACTCGAGCTGGCGCACGATCTGCATGCCGCCCTGGAAGTTCTTCGCTGCGGTCATGCGCTCGAAGAGCGCGCGCGGCAGCGGTTCGCCCGTGTCGACGTGCGCGGTCATGCCGCCGAGCACCTCCCACTCCCAGCAAAAATTCTCCATGAACTGGCTTGGCAGTTCGACCGCGTCCCATTCGACGCCGTTGATGCCGGAAACGCCGAGCTCCTCGACGCGGGTGAGCAGGTGGTGCAGGCCGTGGCCGGTCTCGTGGAAGAGCGTGATCACTTCGTCATGCGTGAACAATGCGGGCTTGTTGCCGACGGGGCGCGAGAAGTTGCAGTTGAGGTAGGCCACCGGGGTCTGGATGCCCGCCTCGGTGTTGCGGCGCGTGATGGCGTCGTCCATCCAGGCGCCGCCGCGCTTCGTGTCGCGGGCATAGAGATCCAGGTAGAACTGGCCGACCAGTCCGCCCGAGGCGTCCTCGATGCGGAAGAAGCGCACGTCCTGGTGCCAGACCGGCGCCGTGTCGGGGCGGATGCGCACGGCGAACAGCGTCTCGATGACGCGGAACAGGCCCTCCAGCACCTTGGGCTCGGGGAAGTACTGGCGCACCTCCTCGTCGGAGAAGCTGTAGCGCGCCTGCTTGAGCTTTTCCGAGGCCCAGCCGATGTCCCAGGGTTCCAAAGAAGTCAGTCCCTGCGAGACGGCGAATTCGCGCAGTTCGGCCATGTCGCGCAGGGCCGATGGCTTCGACTTCACGGCCAGCTCGCGCAGGAAGGCCAGCACGTCGGCCGGCGACTCGGCCATCTTCGGCACCAGCGAGACCTCGGCGAAGTTGCCGTAGCCGAGGTGGCCGGCCTCCTCGGCGCGCAACTCGAGGATGCGGCGGATCAGCGGCATGTTGTCCCATTCCGGCTTGCCGCCCATCTCGTGGAACTCGGCGGCGCGCGTGGCGTAGGCGCGGTAGAGCGCCTCGCGCAGGCGGCGCGACTCGGCGTACTGCATCACCGGCAGGTAGGAGGGCATGTGCAGGGTGAATTTCCAGCCTTTCTTGCCATCCTTCTCCGCAGCGGAGCGCGCCGCCTCGACCACGTCGGCGGGAATGCCGGACAGCTCGGCTTCGTCCGTGACGAACTCGGCAAAGGCATTGGTGGCGTCGAGCAGGTTCTCCGAGAACTTCGCCTGCAGCGAGGCCAGTTCCTCCTGGATGGCCTGGAAGCGCGGCTTGGCGTCTTCCGGCAGCTCGGCGCCGGAGAGGCGGAAGTCGCGGATTTCATGGTCGACGATGCGCTGCTGCGCGGCGCTCAGTTGCGCGTAGCCGGGAGAGGCTTTCAGCGCCTTGAACTGGGCGAAGAGGTGCTGGTTCTGCCCCAGCTCGGCGAAGAAGCGCGTCACCTCCGGCAGGTTGGCGTTGTAGGCCTCGCGCCATTCCGGCACGTCCATTACGGCGTGCAGGTGGCCGACGATGCCCCAGGCGCGCGACAGGCGCTCGCTGCCGTCGAAGAAAGGCGCGGCGAAGTCCGGCCAGGTGGCCGGCGCCGCTTCCAGGCGCGCCAGCAGGGCGCGGTTCCCGGCGAGCAGTTCGGCAAGGGCGGGCGTGACGTGTTCGGGGCGCACTGCGTCGAAGCGCGGCAGGCCGGAGAAGTCGAGCAAAGGATTCGTTGTCGTCATGGTCTTTTCAAAAGCGAAGGGCGCGGATCGCGCCCTTTGAACATGGGGTCGCCAGGCGATCAATCAAGCTTTCTGCCGCTCAGCCGTTCGTAGGCCTCGCGGTACTTGGCGGTGGTCTTGGCGATGATTTCCGGCGGCAGCTTCGGCCCCGGCGCCTGCTTGTTCCAGTCCAGGGTCTCCAGGTAGTCGCGCACGATCTGCTTGTCGAAGCTCGGCGGGCTGATGCCTTCCTGGTACTCGTCGGCCGGCCAGAAGCGCGAGGAATCCGGTGTGAGCGCCTCGTCGATGAGGTGCAGGCGGCCCGCGCCGTCGAGGCCGAACTCGAACTTGGTATCGGCGATGATGATGCCGCGCGTCAGCGCGTAGTCTGAGGCCTCGCCGTAGAAGCGCAGGGTGACGTCGCGCACCTGCTCGGCAAGCGCCTTGCCGAGGAGCTTTTCCACGGTGGCGAAGTCGATGTTCTCGTCGTGCGCGCCCATCTCGGCCTTGGTCGACGGCGTGAACAGCGGCTGCGGCAGCTTCTGCGCCATCCTCAGCCCGGCGGGCAGCGGGATGCCGCAGACGGCACCGGTCTTCTGGTAGTCCTTCCAGCCGCTGCCGATGAGGTAGCCGCGCACCACCGCTTCCACCGCCAGGGGCTTCAGGCGCTTCACCACCACCGAGCGGCCGCGTACCTGGGCGCGCTCGTCCTCGCCCTTGACCACCGACTCCGGGTCGATGCCGGTGAGGTGGTTGGGCACGATGTGGGCCAGGCGCTCGAACCAGAAGCCGGAGACGGCCGTCAGCACGCGGCCCTTGTCCGGGATGGGATCGGGCAGGATGACGTCGAAGGCCGACAGGCGGTCGGTGGTGACGATCAGCATCTGCTGCTCGCCGACGGCGTAAATGTCGCGTACCTTGCCGCGGGCGATGAGCGGCAGGCTGGCGATGCGGGATTCGTAGACGGTTTGGCTCATGGGAGGGCGGGGCAAGGAAAAGACGCGATTATATGACCGAAGGAAATCCCCGTGGGACGGACACCGCGGCGCCGGACAACCACGCCTGGAGATCGGGCAAGGCCAGACCCTCCAGGCTGTCCAGAACGGCCGTGGCGCCGCCGAAATCCTGTCCCCGCGTGTAGTCGCAAGGGGTGACGACGGTGGCGAGCCCGGCGCCCAGGGAGGCCCTCAGGCCGTTCTCCGAGTCCTCGAAGGCGAGGCAGGCGGCGGCGGGCAGCCCGAGGCGCTCGAGTACCCACAGGTAGATGTCCGGTGCCGGCTTCTTGGCCGGCACCACGTCGCCGGCGCCGATCACCTCGAACCAGCCCATGGCCTCCGGCCCGAGGGCGGGCAGCAGCAGGGCGGAGACGTTTTCCGGCGAGGTGGTCGTGGCGACGGCCAGGCGCAGTCCCGCGGCGCGGGCCTTATGAAGGAGGGATGCCACGCCCGGGCGCAGGGGGATCGCACCGGAGGCGGCCAGTTGCGTGTAATGCCGCGTCTTCGCCTTGTGCAGGGCGGCGA
>JAEHDO010000285.1 GCA_016880375.1 Betaproteobacteria bacterium
ACGCCGCCGGTGCGCGCCAGATCGTCGCCATCGACCGGCTCGACGACAAGCTGGAGCGCGCCTACGCCCTGGGCGCGACGCATGCCTTCAACTCGGACGATCCGGATCTGGTGGCGCAGGTGAAGGCAGCGACGAACGGCGGCGTCGAGTACGCCATCGAGGCGGCGAGTTCGGTGGATGCGCTGGAGGTCGCCTATCGCATCACGCGGCGCGGCGGCACCACGGTGACCTGCAGCCTGCCGCACCCCGATCACCGCTTCCCGCTGCAGGCGGTGAATCTCGTCGCGGAAGAAAGGACGATCAAGGGCTGCTACCTCGGCTCGGCCGTGCCGGCGCGCGACATTCCGCACTACATCGCGCTTTACCACGCCGGCAAGCTGCCGGTGGACAAGCTGATCACCTCGCGCCTCGAGCTCGACGAGATCAATGCCGGCTTCGACCGCCTGGCGGCGGGCGAAGCGGTGCGGCAGGTGATCGTTTTCTAGCGCCTCAGCGGCCGAAGATGCCGCGCAGGAGGTTGGACGGGCTGGGCAATCCCTCCGACTCCTCTTTCTGCTGCCCGGACTGCGCCCGCGAGGATCCGCGGCCGCCCTCGTCGCCCATGCCCAGCATGGTCATGCCGGTCGACTTGACCCTGACGCGCACTGCCCACTCCGGATTCCACGGCGCCTTCGGGTTGGCGGGCCGCGGCGGATGCGCCAGGTTCAGTTCCGGGCCGTAGGCGATCATGCGCACCATCGCGCCGTCGGCGCCGGCGAAGATGCCGGCGGGAATCGCGCAGCGCTGGATGCTGGTCGGCAGGATGACTTTTTCCTTGAGGAGCCGCTCGATCTGCGCCGGCGGCAGGTAATCCATCAGGCCCCAGCCGGGATCGGGCTGCTCGCTGGAGCTCCAGATGATCATTTCCTGCTCGCCCTTGCCGCCCATCGCCGTGAGGAAGTAGGCGCGGGCGTTGTTTACGTCGGCCCAGCCGACGTTGATCGGACCCTTGGGATCGCCCTGGGCCGACATGCTGATCTTCGGCATGAAATCGTGGGCGGCGCCGATGGCGAACCGGAGGCCGGCCGGCACGCCTTCGCCCGAGACGGCGTGGTCGCCGTTCAGGGAAGCATTCGCCGGCACGCGCTTTTTGTCCTGCTCGTTCGGCCACACCGAGCGCCCGGCGACGGCCTTGGCGCCGCGATCCGGCGCGAAGCGGCCGATCATGAATTTCGAGTATTCGTCCGGCGCCGCCTTGGCGAAATCCAGCACGCGCGGCTGGCCCGGCCGCACCGTTTCGCTGCAGCCCCAATAGAACAGCAGCCGGCCCTTGGGCCGCTCCATGTCGGTTTCGCCTTCGCTGCGACCGCGCTCGACCTGCACCGGAATCAGCGGCAGGGCGCTGCCCATGTTCAGCGCCGGCGGGATGGCGTGGCTGCCGAGGGTGCCCGACGGCTTGTTGCGCGTGTGCAGCGCGGTGTCGAGCCATTTTCCCGGCGCGCCGCCGGCGTTCTTGGTGCCGCCGAAGAAGCCGCCGAACATGCCCATGCTGCCCTCGTCCATGTCGCCCATGCCGGGAATCGACATGCTGTGGGTGGCGACATCGGCCCAGAACTGCGCCACGGGCGGCTTGGTCTGAGCCAGCGCCACAGAGGCGGGCAGCACAAGAATGGCGGTCATCATTAAATTTTTATCAAGGGGCATGTCTCGCTCCGGAGGGAAGAGGGAAAGAACGACGGCATTCTAGCCGAAAGCTGTCCGGCGCCGCAGTGGGGGCGAATGGCGGGCGCAATGAACAGAACAGGGATTGCCGCGATCTGCGGCCATGGCGGAGTGTTACCTGCAGTAGGTGTTTGCCTGCTGCTGCCAGCCGGCGATGAGGCGGCGGCGCTCCTCGTCTTCCATGAAGGATCGCTCGCCTTCCTTGTCGAGGCGATACAGGGGGCGCTCCTGCTTCAGGGAATCCAGGGCGTAGCGCGCGCGCTGGCATTTCTCCTCGGCTTCCCGGGTTTTCTGCTGCTGCTCCTTGAGCAGCTTCTCTTCCTGGAAGCGGCGCTCGTTGGAGTCCTGCAGTTGTTCCTGCCAGCTGCGGCTGCGCGGTGCCGCTTGCGTATTGTCCGGCGATGGCTGGGGCTTGACCTGCAATTTCCCGCCCGCCTTCCCGGGGGGCGGTGTGTCGGAGTAGTGCACGACGCCTTTCTCGTCCACCCACTTGTACAGACCGCCCTGGGCCAGCGCATTCAGCGCCAGAAACAGCATGCCGAAGCAGGTCAGCGAAACGAGCAGACGGGCCATGGCTGCCGGTCTCAGGCCTTGCGATAAACCTCGGCGCCGGAGCTGACGAACTCCACCGCCTTCTGCTCCATGCCCTTCTTCAGGGCTTCGGCCTCGGAGACGCCCTGGGCCGCGGCGAAGTCGCGCACGTCCTGGGTGATCTTCATCGAGCAGAAATGCGGCCCGCACATGGAGCAGAAGTGCGCCAGCTTGGCGCCTTCCTGCGGCAGCGTCTCGTCGTGGAACTCGCGCGCCTTGTCGGGGTCGAGGCCGAGGTTGAACTGGTCGTCCCAGCGGAACTCGAAGCGCGCCTTCGACAGCGCGTTGTCGCGGATCTGCGCGCCGGGGTGGCCCTTGGCGAGGTCGGCGGCGTGGGCGGCGATCTTGTAGGCGATGATGCCGTCCTTGACGTCGTCCTTGTCCGGCAG
>JAEHDO010000286.1 GCA_016880375.1 Betaproteobacteria bacterium
ATTCCCCACGCTGCCCGCTTCAATCCGCGCGCGCAGCAATGGCAGTGGGAAGTCATCCTGATCGGTGCGCCGTCGGTCAACGCCTTCTGCATGCCCGGCGGCAAGATCGCCGTCTACAGCGGCCTGCTGCTCGGCCTGCAACTCAGCGACGACGAGGCGGCTGTGGTGATGGGCCATGAGATCGCCCACGCCCTGCGCGAACATGCGCGCGAGCGCATCGCCAAGACGGAACTGACGCGGCTCGGCGCCAGCCTGCTCAGCGAATTCGTCGGCGGCGGCAAGTATTCCGGAGTATTCAGCGCGGGCGGCCAGTTGATGTCCCTGAAGTTCTCGCGCGACGACGAGACCGAGGCCGATACGGTCGGGCTGGAACTCGCCGCCCGCGCCGGCTACGACCCGCGGGCGGGCGTGACGCTGTGGAAGAAGATGATGGCCGCCAACAAGGGCGCACCGCCGCAGTGGCTATCCACCCACCCCTCCGGCAAAAACCGCGTCGAGGAAATCGAGCGCCACCTGCCCGAGGTGATGCCGATCTACGAGAAAACAAAAAGTCAGCCTCGTCAGGACGGCGGCGCTCAGCGGTAGCGGCGCAGGTACCAGGATTCGAAGAACGCCTTGGCGCTGTGCATCAGGCCGATCGGCGGCAGCGCCATGGCGCTGTCCGGCGTGCGCTTCACCAGCATGCCCGAATCGAGCGAGTCCACGATGCACAGTAGTTCGACCTTGAACGTCTTGTCCGCCACGCCGCCCTTCATCTCCGACAGCAGGTTCTCCGCCGCCGCTTCCGCCTGCAGGTCGGCCATGTGCGCCTGCTTCGGCATCCAGTCCGGCCCGGGGAAGCTGCCGGCATCACCCGCCACATAGACGCGCTCGCGCGCCTCGACGCGGCAGTGCGCGTCGGCCTTGATGAGCCCGCCCGGCGAGCGCGGCAGGTCGGTGGCGTCGAACCAGGCGTTGCCGGTGAGGCCCGGCATGAAGACGATGAGGTCGGCGGCGAACTCGCCGCCCTCGGTCTTCACCTTGTCCTTTTCGAAACCGACCAACTTGTGGCCGAGATGGGTGGCGATGTCGCGCCGCTGCATCTCGCCAAGCAGGCGCGCGACGGCCTTCTCGCCGAGGCGATTGCCGGGATTCGGCATCGGGTTGAAGAACGCCAGCTTGATCCGTTCGCGGCGTCCCTCACGCCGCAACTGCGTGTCGAGGCCGAAGAGGAATTCGAAGATCGGCCCGCCGCGCATGGCCGAGGGTTCGTGCGGATTGCCGGCGAAGCCGAGGGCGATGGTGCCCCCTTCCATCCCCTTCACCGCATCGCGCAGCCGCTCCACCGCGGCAATGCCCTCGCAGGGGGTGATGGCGTGCTCGATGCCCGGCAGCTTCTTGATGAAGCGCCCGCCGCAGGCGATGAGCAGGCCGTCGTTGTCCACCGGCCCGGCTGAAGTCAGTACCCTGCGCCCGCCGTTCTCCAGACCGGTCGCCTCGCCGGCATGGAAGCGGATGGCGTTGCGCGCAAAGAAGTTCTGCAGCGGGATGCGCAGGTCTTCCGCCTTGCGCATTCCCGAGGGCAGCCAGATCAGGCTGGGCAGGAAGATCAGTTCCGGCCGCGGCGCGATGACGCTGATCTCGGCCTGCCGGTCGAGTTGCCGCAGCTTGCGCGCCGCGGAAAGCGCGGCGAAGCCGGTGCCGATGATGCTGATGCGTTTCATGTCACTCCTTCAGGGCCTGGTCCAGGTCGGCGATGAGGTCGGCCGCATCCTCCAGGCCGACGGAGAGGCGCAGCATACCCTCCGAGATGCCGCGCCGCGTACGCTCCTCCGGCGTGAGACCGTGGTGGGTGGTGGTGGTCGGCTGCGTCACCAGGCTCTCGGCGCCGCCGAGGCTGGGCGCCAGGGCGAACAGCTTGAGGCGGTCGGCGGCGCGCGTCGCCGCAGCGCCGCCGCCTTTCACCTCGATGCTGAGCATGCCGCCGAAGCCCTTCATCTGGCGCTTCGCCAGGGTGTGGCCGTGGAAGCCGGGCAGGCCGGGATGGAACACCCGCTCGACCTTGGGATGTTTCGCCATCGCCTCGGC
>JAEHDO010000287.1 GCA_016880375.1 Betaproteobacteria bacterium
CGACCTGATCCACTACCGCAACGAAAACGAGACGCTGGTCGAGCGCATCGCCGAAAAGGACGTCTCCTGCAACCACGGCGACTTCCACCTGATCGGCTACCGCGACAAGACCAGCGGCGATGTGCACATCGCCCTCGTCAAGGGCCGGATCGACCCGGCGGCGGAAACCCTGGTGCGGGTGCACGAGCCGATCACCGTGCTCGATTTCCTCGACTGCCAGAGCGACCGCCACAGCTTCAGCGTGGACCGCGCCATGCGCACCATCGCCAAACACGGCAGCGGCGTCATCGTGCTGCTGCGCCGCGCCAGCTCGACGCCGGACCTCATCGCCGCCCTGCAGGGCGAGGGCGAGGCCGCCAAGCCCGCCGCGAAATGGGACCCGCGCCTGTACGGCATCGGCGCGCAGATCCTGCGCGACCTCGGCGTGCGCCGCATGCGGCTGCTCGCCAGCCCGCGCAAGATGCCGAGCATGGCGGGCTTTCAGCTCGAGATCACCGGCTACCTGACCCCTGAAGAAGCGAAGGCATAGACGACACATGGCCAGATACGACGACATCGAGGAATTCGAACCCGATCTGAAAGGCCAGGGACTGCGCATCGGCATCGCCATGAGCCGCTTCAACATCGACGTCAGCGAGGGCCTGCTCGGCGGCTGCACGGCGGAGCTGAAGCGCCTCGGCGTACGCAGTAACGACATGCAGATCGTTACCGCGCCGGGCGCGCTGGAGCTGCCGCTGGTGCTGCAGACCATGGCGCAGAGCGGCCGCTTCGACGCCCTGGTGGCGCTCGGCTGCGTCATCCGCGGCGAGACCTACCACTTCGAGATCGTTTCCAACGAGTCGGCGCGCGGCATCACCGACGTCCAGCTCGCCACCGGCGTGCCGATCGCCAACGGCGTGCTCACCACCGAGGACGACGACCAGGCGCTGGCGCGCATGGTGCAGAAGGGCATGGAAGCCGGCCAGGCAGCGATTGAAATGGCGAACCTGCAGAAGTTTCTGAAGAAATGAAATCCCCGCGCCGCCGCGCACGCGAGTTCGCGCTGCAGGGCCTCTACCAGTGGCATCTTTCCGGCAACGAAGTGCCGGCCATCGAAGCGCATCTGGCGGGCGTGGGCGGCTTCGAGAAGCTGGACCGTCCGCTGTTCGACCTGCTGCTGCGCGGCGCCATCGCCGAGGCGGCGGAACTGCAGGCGATCATCGAACCGCAGCTCGACCGCCCCTACGCCGAGCTCTCGCCGGTCGAGCGCGCCATCCTGCTGCTCGCCACCTTCGAGCTGAAGCGGCACCTGGAGGCGCCCTACAAGGTGGTGATCAACGAAGCCATCGAGCTGGCCAAGAGCTACGGTGGCACGGACGGCCACAAGTATGTAAACGGCGTGCTGGACAAGCTCGCCGTTCTGTTGCGCCCCGATGAAGCCGCCCAGCAAGCCAGGCGAGGCGGTCGCAAAACGGAAATCAAGGAGGAGAAATGAGCAAAGAACCCATCGTACGCGCCAACCCGCAGACGGCGGAGGACAAGCACCCGAAGCATTACATCGCCGATTGGTGGATCTATGCCATCCTGGCATTCTTCATCGGCGGGCTGATTTTCATGACCTACGCGCTGACGCTGCGCGGCGACGTCATCAGCGAGTTCGGCAAGCCCGGCAGCACTACCGCAGTACCGCCGGCCAGCACGCCGGCGCCTGCCGCCGCGCCCGCGCCCGCGCCCGCGCCCGCGCCCGCCGATAAAAAATAGGCGGTCGTTCGGAAGCCGGCCTTGTCTTCCGAATTCGAGCTGATCGCCCGCCACTTCACCCGCCCGGTCCGGCACACGGTGCTGGGCGTCGGCGACGACGGCGCCATCGTGCGCCCGGCGCCCGGCATGGACCTGGTGGTGTCCACCGACATGCTGGTGGCCGGCACGCATTTCCTCGCCGGCACCGACCCCGACGCCCTCGGCTGGAAAGCCCTCGCCGTGAATCTCTCCGACCTCGCCGCCATGGGCGCGCAGCCACGCTGGGCGCTGGTCGCGGCAGCCCTGCCCGAGGCTGACGAAACCTGGATCGCCGCCTTCGCACGCGGCCTCTTTGCCGCCGCCGAGGCCTTCGATGTCGACGTGATCGGCGGCGACACGACGCGCGGACCGCTCAACATCGCGCCCACCGTGTTCGGCGAGGTGCCGCAAGGGCAGGCACTGACGCGCGCCGGCGCAGGCGCCGGCGACGAACTCTGGGTCTCGGGCACGCCCGGCCTGGCCGCACTGGGGCTGCAGCAGCGGCTGGGAAAAGTCAGTCTGCGCGAGACGGCGGCTGCGCACTGCTTCGCGGCGCTGGACCGGCCGCAGCCGCGGGTCGAGCTCGGCCTCGCCCTGCGCGGCCTGGCCAGCGCCGCCATTGACGTCTCCGATGGCCTGCTCGCCGACATCGGCCACATCCTGGAGCGCTCCACACTGGCGGCCGACATCGATTTCGACCGCCTGCCGCGTGCGGCGCTGGAGGCCTGCGCCGACGCCGCCCTGGCGCGGAACGCCCTGCTCGCCGGCGGCGACGACTACGAGTTGGCCTTCACCGCGCCGTCCGCCCGGCGCCGGGACATCGAGGCGCTAGCCGAGAAGCTCGGCCTGCCCCTTGCCCGCATCGGCAGCCTGCGGGATGGCCCCGCCGGCGAAATCGTCCTGCGCGACGCCGGCGGCAATCCGATGCCCGTCGGCCGGCGCGGTTTCGATCACTTCGCCTGATGCTGAAACCGGACTTCAGATTCCTGTTCGCCCATCCGGCGCATTTCATCGCCTGCGGCTTCGGCAGCGGCCTGTCGCCGGTGGCGCCGGGCACGGCCGGCACGCTGGCCGCCTGGTTGCTGTTTCCGTTGATCAGGCCGTATTTTTCCGATGCCGGCTTCCTGGCCTTCCTCGTCGCCGCCTTCGTCGTCGGCGTCTTCGCCGCCGGCCGCACCGGCCGCGACCTGGGGGTCTCGGACCATGGTTCGATCGTCTGGGACGAGATCGTGCCGTTCTGGCTGGTGCTGCTGATGACACCGGACGGCCTGCTCTGGCAGCTGGCGGCCTTCATCTGGTTCCGCTTCTTCGACATCACCAAGCCGCAGCCGGCGCGCTGGATCGACGGCCACATGAAGCACGGCTTCGGCGTCATGCTCGACGACC
>JAEHDO010000288.1 GCA_016880375.1 Betaproteobacteria bacterium
GCTGGAGATGACCGAGGTCTGCGACCGCGTGCTGCGCGCGGGCGGCCCGGCGCTGCTCTTCGAGAAGCCCAGGGGCCACTCGATACCGGTGCTCGGCAACCTCTTCGGCACGCCGCACCGCGTGGCGCTGGGCATGGGCGCGGAATCGCTGGCCGCCCTGCGCGAGGTGGGCACGCTGCTGGCCACCCTGAAGGAGCCCGAACCGCCGAAAGGCCTGAAGGACGCCTGGGACAAGCTGCCGCTGCTCAAGCAGGTGCTCAACATGGCGCCGAAGGAAGTGTCCTCGGCGCCGTGCCAGGAAACGGTGTGGGAGGGCAAGGAAGTCGACCTTTCCCGCCTGCCGATCCAGACCTGCTGGCCCGGCGACGCGGCGCCGCTCATCACCTGGGGCCTGACCGTGACGCGCGGCCCGCTCAAGGAACGGCAAAACCTCGGCATCTACCGCCAGCAGGTGATCGCGCGCAACAAGGTCATCATGCGCTGGCTGCCGCATCGCGGCGGCGCGCTGGACTTCCGCGACCATTGCCTGAAGCATCCCGGCCAGCCCTTCCCGGTGGCGGTGGCGCTCGGCGCCGATCCGGCGACGCTTCTCGGCGCGGTGACCCCGGTGCCGGATGCGCTGTCCGAATACCAGTTCGCCGGCCTGCTGCGCGGCGCGAAGACGGAAGTGGTGAAGTGCCTCGGCTCGGATCTTCAAGTGCCGGCCGCCGCCGAGATCGTGCTGGAAGGCGTCATCCACCCCGATGAAACGGCCATCGAGGGACCGTTCGGCGACCACACCGGCTACTACAACGAGCGGGCCGAGTTCCCCGTGTTCACGATCGAGCGCATGACGATGCGCCGCGAGCCGATCTACCACAGCACCTACACCGGCAAGCCGCCCGACGAGCCGGCCATGCTCGGCGTGGCGCTCAACGAAGTGTTCGTGCCGCTCTTGCAGAAGCAGTTTCCCGAGATCGTCGATTTCTACCTGCCGCCGGAAGGCTGCTCCTACCGCCTGGCGGTGGTGAGCATGAAGAAGCAGTACCCCGGCCACGCCAGGCGCGTCATGTTCGGCATCTGGAGCTTCCTGCGCCAGTTCATGTACACCAAGTTCATCATCGTCGTCGACGACGACATCGACGTGCGCGACTGGAAGGAAGTGGTGTGGGCGCTGACCACCCGCGTCGACGCCGCGCGCGACACGCTGATCGCGCAGAACACGCCGATCGACTATCTCGACTTCGCTTCGCCGGTGGCGGGCCTGGGCAGCAAGATGGGCATCGACGCAACGAACAAGTGGCCGGGCGAAACCGGCCGCGAATGGGGCCGCCCCATCGCCATGGACGAAACGGTGAAGCGGCGCGTGGATGAATTATGGAAGGAACTCGGAATATGACCGAAATCGATCACGCAACCGGCCTGGCCCGGCCGCCGCAGGGGCTGGTGACGCTGACGCACCTCGTCTACGGACTGCACGCCTTCAGCGCGCTGACGGGGCTGCTCGGCACGGCCTTCGTCGTCACCGCCTTCCTCAGCGGCTGGCCGTCGCTCGTCGCCGTCGTCCTCAACTACCTCAAGCGCGGCGAGACGCGCGGCACCTTCCTCGAATCGCACTTCCGCTGGCAGATCCGCACCTTCTGGTTCGCCCTGCTGTGGGTGGCGGTCGCCGTGCTGGCGGGACTGACTGTCGTCGGGCTGCCGTTCGCCTGGATTGTCGCCATCGCCGCCGGCCTGTGGGTGCTCTATCGCATCGCGCGCGGCTGGCTGCGGCTGGTGTCGGAGAAGGGCATGCCGCAGTGAGCGGAGACAAGGTTGCCGGCGAGCGCTTCTGCCTTTACGACACGGCGGCGCTCGCGGCCGTGCTCGACCGCATGGCGGCGCAGGCGGCGACCTTTCTTGCCGGCGAGGCCGACCCGCTGCTGCTGGGAATCCTCCGCCGCGGCGCGCCGCTGGCGGAGATGCTGCAGGCGCGCCTCGGGGAAAAACACGGCCTCGCGGTGCCGTGCTACGACCTCAGGCTGAAGCGCTACGCCGACGACCTCACCCTCCTGCATCCCGAGACGGAGCTCACCGAGAACGCCGGGTTCTCCGCGCGCGACCTGTCGCGCGCCACCGTGCTGGTGGTGGACGACGTGCTCTACGAGGGACATTCGCTGGCGCGCGTGCTGGCCTACCTGTCGCGGCGCGGCGCACCGGTGATCCGCATCGCCGTGCTCGCCGACCGCTGCGTGGCGAAGCTGCCGATCCGCGCCAGCATCGTCGGCGTCAAACTGCAGATCGCGGCGGGCGACGTCGTCGAATGCAACGTGCCGCCCTACGAGGAAGCATTCAGGATCGAGTTGCTGCGGCCCTCAGGCGCCTGAGCCCGGACGCGGGCCGCCGCCCTCCTCCGGCAGGGCGCAGGCGCCCTTGGCGCAGTCCTTGCGGAACATCGAGAAGTGGCGGAACCACACCCACGCCAGCAGCGGCAGCGCGGCGGCCAGGGCGTAGTCGAGCGTCGTCAGCGCCGCCTCGCCGCGCCACCAGGCCGCTGCCGCCCGTACCGCTTCGATGAGCAGCACCATATAGGCGAAGGCGGCGAGGAGCAGGGCCAGGCGGCGCATCAGCAGGACCTTTCGTAGACGCAGGCGAGCAGCGCATCCTGCGCCGCCTTGGTGGCGCCGGCGTTCGGATGGTTGGCGAGGAACACCACGATGCTGCGCTTGCCGCGCCGGTCCAGCACGTAGCCGGCGAGTGCGCGGGCGCCGTCGAGATAGCCCGTCTTGACGTGCGCCTGGCCGGCGACGCCATTGCCGCCGAGGCGCTTGCGCATCGTGCCGTCCACGCCGGCGAGCGGCAGCGAGGCGAGGAACTCGGGCATCACCGGGCTGGCGAAGGCGGCGGCGAGCAGGCGCCCGAGGCTGTCGGCGCTGATGCGCTCGCTGCGCGACAGCCCCGCCCCGTTCTCGATGACGAGTTCCGGCATGCGCAGCTCCTTCTGCGCCAGCCAGCTGCGGACGGCCGCTTCGCCATCTTCGGCGCGCGCCGGCCGCTTCGCCATTTCCGCGCCGAGGGTGAGGTACAGCTGGCGCGCCATGACGTTATTGCTGTACTTGTTGATCTCGCGCACCACCTCGGCCAGCGGCGGCGATTCCGCGCGTGCGATCTGGCGCGCGCCGGCGGGCAGCACGCCCTCGCGCCAGCCGCCCTGCAGCGCGCCGCCGAGTTCCCCCCACAACTGGCGGAAGACGCCGGCGACGAACTGCGGGTGGCCGAGCACGGCGACGTGGCGGCTCCTTTCGCCGCAGGCGGCCGGATAGCTGCCGGTGAGAATCAGGCGCGCGGCCGCGTCGGTGTGGGCGAGGTCCATGCGGATGCCCTCGTACCAGGCGCTGCCGCAACCGCCCTCGGCGAGCTTCAGCAGATTGACCACGTCGAGTTGCACCGGCGCCGGCTCGGCGCTGACGGCGAGCGTTTTCGCCGCCGCATCGGGCAGGAAATTCAGGCGGATCGCCTTGTAGTTGAGCAGCAGCGCATCCGGGCCGACGTTGTAGGGCCGCAGCGGTTCATTGTCGAAGCGGGCCGGGTCGTGGCCGTTCGCCGCGAAGTGGCTGCGGTCGAGCACAAGGCCGCCGCGGATCTCGCGCAGCCCCTTGGCGCGCAGCTGGCGCAGCAGCAGCCAGAACTGCTCGAAGCCGAGCTTGGGATCGCCATATCCCTTGAGCACGAGGTCGCCCTCGAGGATGCCGTCCTGCAGCGGCCCCGCCGCCCAGGCCTCGGTCTTCCAGGTGTAGGCCGGCCCGAGCAGCTCCAGCGCGGCATAGGTGGTGAGGAGCTTCATCACCGAAGCCGGATTCATCGGCCTGTCGGCATTGAAGCTGGCGCGCGGCAGGCGCGCATCGACGTCCTGCACCAGCACCGCCACCGCCGAGGGCGGCACGTTGGCCGCCTTCAGCGCACGGGCGACGGGCGCGGGCAGGCGCTCCTCCTGCTGGGACCGCACGGGGGCGGCCAGCAGCAGGGCGGCGGCGAGGACGGCAAATCCTGGTAATGAGATCACATTTTCTGTGGAAGGCGCCTGCTTGTCGCGATTCCCGCCTGTGTCATCAAGCATCACGGTTTTTCACGAGCTCGACCCTCAGCGGCGCAGCCGCATCCAGATGCACATCGCGCTGCGGGAAGGAAATCACGATACGCCTCTCTGCAAGGTCTTTTTCGATCATGAAGCGGAGGTCGCTGGCGATTTGCTCCCCCCTCGTTTTCGGCACCATCTCGACCCAATAGTAGATGGCGAACAGCAGCGCATCCGCACCGAAGTCCTGGAAGAGCACTTCCGGGGGCGGGGTGTCCAGCACGAGGCCGTGCCGCTGCACGCAATTCTCCAGCAGGTCCTTTAGTTCCCGTGCCGGCGTGCCGTAGGCAACGCCGAGCCTGATGCAGAATCGCACCTTCGGGTTGCTGTACATCCAGTTCGTCACCTTGTCCTCGATGAACACGCTGTTCGGGATCAGCGTCTCGATGCCGTTCTCGTCGCGCAGGCTCGACGAGCGGATGCCGATCTCGGTGATCCGGCCCTTGGAGTCGCCCACCTGCACCAGGTCGCCGGGCTTGAATGGCTGCTCGAACAGCAGCATGAGGCCGCTGATCAGGTTTTTCAGCAGGTTCTGCATGCCGAAGCCGAGGCCAATGGCGATCGCGCCGCCGAGGAAGGCAAACACCGTGAGGGGGATGTTCACCCACAGCAGCACGATGACCACCAGCGCCACCAGGCCGAGCGCGAACAGCCATTTGCGCAGGATGCGCGCGCGCGCCTGGTTGTAGCCGAAGCGCCATACCGCCAGGCGCTCCATCGCCCGGCCGATCCAGTAGGTAAACAGGACTCCGGCGAGGAACAGGAAGGTGGCGCGCGTGATCTTGCCCACCGTAATGCTGGTGACGCCGGTGATCTTGCGGCCATCGACCTCGATGGTGTCCTCGGCGGAGAACACCTCGAAGCTCCATACGTGACGGGCGGCCTTTCCGGCCTTTGCAGCGGCGACCAGCAGGCGCTCGGTCAGGCCCAGGGCGGATTCGCTGACCTTCAGTTCCGCGCCGAGGCGTGCGAGCTGGAATTTCGTGGATTCGGCGTAGGCATCAAGCTGGCGCAGATAATGCTGCAGCTGGTTGGCTGCCTGAAGCTGCTGGTGCTGTTGCCGGGCTTGGTCGGGGTCCGAGGCGTTTTTCGCGCCGGCTTCCAGCTGCATCGTCTGACGGTTGGCGGCTTCGAGCTGGTCATCGAGGAAGGGCAGTAAGACGTTCAGTTTGTCCGTCATCTGGCGATGCTGTGCAATGGCTTCGGCCAGCAGCGCGGGCGAGCGCTGGTTGTACAGGCGGTAGCGCAGGTCCCACAGCACGCGCTTCATTTCCAGGATTGCCGCGGTGTAGCGCATCGCGTCGGTGAGGCTGTTGTCCGCATAGGCCGAGTCTTCCACCGCGGGCGGCGAGGTCTTGTCGGTGCGGGTGGCGGGCAGCCGGCCAGGGATGGGCAGGATCGTCTTGCCCGCAACGAGGGCCTGGGATTGGGTTTTGAGCGCTTCGCGCACCTTCCCGAAATCCGCCTCGGTGAAAATCAGGTCGCTCCCCGCGCTGGCAACCTTGCGCTCGGCCAGGCTGAGACCGATTTCCGCGAGCGCGGCTTCGAGGCGGGCAACCTCCATCGAGGAAGTCGTTGCCCCCAGGACGGCCTCTTCTCCGCGTGATCGCAGGCGCAGCAGGACCAGCGCCCACTTGCCGGCAACGTCCTCGTTCTGGGCGGAGGACTCGGCCGCGCGGATCGCGGCGGCGGTTTCCTTGAGCTTGCTGCCGAGGCTTTCCTGAATGACTTCCAGCGTCGCCACCTGGGCGTTGATGGCCTTCAGTTTCTGGCCGGCAGCCTCGGCCTCCTCGACCAGGCGATCGTGGAACAGCACCGAATAAGGCGGCGGACCGTCATGGCCCTGCCAGGCATTGGACTGCTTGCGGGCGGCCTCGACCTGCTTGCCGAGCGATTCGATTCGAGTCCGGTTCTGCAACAGCTGTTCGTAGGCCCGGACCGTTTCTCGCAGGATGAAACGCCTCTGCTGCAACTGTTCCGGCGTGGCGGAAAGCGGTGCGCCGAGGGCAAGCCCGGGGGATGCTTCAATGGCGACCAGTTCCTTCCTGGCTGAATCGATCTCGGCGCGAACAGTGTCAAGCGGATCGGCGGCCGGCAGCTGCAGGGGAATCAGGAGCAGAAGGCTGCAGACAAGCAACTGCAAGCTGCGGAGAGGGGCAAGCGCAGGCGGTTGACCTGGGGTTCCGATACGTTTTGCGGCCATGTATCTCACGAATTTGCACGGGCAGGATAGCATAGCGCCCATGAGCGGATGGCCTTTCCGGCCGAAGGGCCCGGCCCGTCTACAAAGGGAATTGCATGACTTTTCAGCTTCGGAGAACCTTCCTGCACGCCGCAATCACCGTGTGTCTCGGCGTCGTGATGGCGGCGCAATCCGCGGCCTCTCCTGCCGGGGGGGAGAGCCGGGTGCAGCAGCAGGACGGGGCGGCGGTTCGCAGCCTTCTCGTTGCCGCCGTGCAGGCGACAGCCGGGCGGGGCAATGCTTACCGGTTGCGGGAGCTGGCCGAGCGTTTCTATGCCGAGACCGGTTTTGTGCCGGCATGGTTCGAGGGAACCGCGCCCCGCAGGCAGGCGCAGCAGGTGCTCGATCTGCTGCAAGGGGCCGAGAGCCACGGCCTCGATCCGGCGGACTACGATGCCGCCCGCCTGGCCGAACGTCTGCGGGGCGCCGGCGGCGCGCGCGGGGTGGCGCCGGCCGAAGCGGCGAGCATCGATGTGGCGCTTTCGCTCGCGCTCTTGCGCTGGCTGTCCGATGTGCATGCCGGCCGCGTCAGCCCGCGCGAGTTGCGCGTCCTCATCGATCCCCGGCAAGAGCGGCTCGACCTCGTCAAGGCCGTGCGTGAGGCCATCGTCGCCGATCGCCTGCCTGAATTGGCCGCCGTGGCGGCGCCGCGCATGCGGACCTACGCCCGCCTGCGCGAGGCGCTGGCGCGCTATCGCCTGCTGGCCGGGGAACTTGCGGCGAATTCCCTCCCGGCAGTCCGCAAGCTGGAACCGGGCATGCCGTATGCCGGTCTCGCCGCACTGCATCGCCTGCTCGTTGCGCTCGGCGACCTCCCGCCCTCGGCGCCGCTGCCCTCCGGCTACGAGGGGGAACTGGTGGAAGCGGTCAGGCGCTTCCAGGCGCGGCATGGCCTGGAGGCGGATGGGGTGATCGGGCGGAAAAGCTTCGAGCAACTCAATGCGCCGCTGGCGCAGCGCGTGCGCCAGATCGAGCTGGCGCTGGAGCGCCTGCGCTGGCTGCCGCGGTTGCTCCCGGAGAAGGCCGTGGTCATCAACATCCCCGAGTTCCGCCTGCGGGCGCTCGAGGTTCGCGACGGTGCTGCCGCAGTCCGGCTCGGCATGAACGTCATCGTCGGCCGCGCCCTCGTGACGCAGACGCCGATGTTCATCGGCACCATGCGCTATATCGAGTTCAGCCCTTACTGGAACGTGCCGGCGTCGATCGCCCGCAAGGAAATCATCCCGAAGCTGCGGCGTGACCCGGCCTATCTCGCACGCGAAGAGATGGAATTCGTCGGCGCGGGCGGCGGCGGCGTGACGACCGAAGTGAGCGAGGAGAATCTCGTGGCGCTGGAGCGCGGCGAACTGCGCGTGCGGCAGCGCCCCGGGCCGAGGAATGCGATGGGCGGCATCAAGTTCGTCCTGCCCAACGACATGGACGTGTATCTCCACCATACGCCGTCGGTGCGCCTGTTCGCGCAGAGCCGCCGCGACTTCAGCCATGGCTGCATACGCGTCGAGGCGCCGGTGGATCTGGCCAAATTCGTGCTGGAAGGGCAGCAGGAGTGGAACGAGGAGCGGATTCTCGCCGCAATGGCGGCGGGAACGCCCGCCATCACCCGGCTGGCCCGGCCGCTGCCGGTGGTCGTCTTCTACACGACGGCGCTGGTGGAGGATGACGGCCGCGTCTTTTTCCTGCCCGATATCTATGGGCACGACCGCGCGCTCGAGCGCGCGCTGAAGGAGCGGTATTAGGAAAGCGCGCCGGATGCGGCGCGCGCCGGCGTCACCAGCGGCGCACGCGACCCGTGTCGATATGCACGAAATTCGACGATGCGTAATAGCCGACGCCGCCCGCCCGCATGCCGAGCGCGGCGTCGCGCAGGTCGGCCAGGGCGACCCCGGGCAGCCGGATGTCGAGGGCGCGTCCCTCGAGATGCAGGCTGCGGCTCGCCACGCCGCCGGCGCCGTTACGGCGCAGGCGTTCGTTGGTGGCCTGGCCACGATAGGCGGAAATCACCTGGAAGGGCGCGTCGCGGCCGAACAGAAGCTGCAGCTGGTGCAGCTGGTCGTACAGGCCGGGGTCGATGCGGCCGACCTCGCCCGAGTAGTGGTCCCGCAGGAAACGGTTGAGGCTTTGCAGGGAATCCGGCAGATAGTCGCCACCGACCGCATACACCAGCGAGAGCTTCTCGCCGGTATGGGTATGTTCGAAAGCCAGGCTGCGCGCCGCCGGCAGTGACGCCAGTGCCTGGCGGCTGGCCAGCAGTGTAGCGCCGACGGCCGCGCCCGCAAGGCGTGCGATGAAGGATCGGCGGGAAATTCTGGTTGCCTGCAACTGAAGCGCTCCGGGTCCGGAAGGAATCCAGGGCGGATTGTGCCTTACCCCCCCCTCCTTGAAAAGTGCCCCTTGAATATCCGGGCAATAGCGCATATTATTAGCACTCGTTAGCAATGAGTGCTAATGTAATTTGCTGCTATCCATATATGTGAGCGTTCGCTCACTTTCATGAAATTCGCTCTGTAGAGAGGAGATAACTCTATGAAAATTCGTCCTTTGCATGACCGCGTGATCGTCAAGCGCCTCGAAGAGGAACGCAAGACGGCCTCCGGCATCGTCATTCCCGATACCGCCGCCGAGAAGCCCGATCAGGGCGAGGTCATGGCCGTCGGCCCCGGCAAGCGCGACGACAACGGCAAGCACATCGTCCTCGACGTCAAGGTCGGCGACAAGGTGCTGTTCGGCAAGTACGCCGGCCAGACCGTCAAGGTGCAGGGCGAGGAAC